>NZ_CVTO01000099.1:177464-209137 GCF_900004715.1 Pseudomonas sp. 24 E 13 | reverse complement strand
GCGGAACCCTAAGTGGCCGTTACCGCAGAAACGGATATGTACTCGTTCCAATCCAACATCCTGGTCGGCCCAGAGGCCGCCATCGGGGGCAAGCCCCCTCCCACATTTGAGTCAGGATCGACACAACATCCTGGTCGGCCCTGAGGCCGCCATCGGGGGCAAGCCCCCTCCCACATTTGAGTCAGGATCGACACAACATCCTGGTCGGCCCAGGGGCCGCCATCGGGGGGAAGCCCCCTCCCACATTGGAATGTGTGGTGGCCTGGATCTACAGGCAAAAAAAAGCGGTACACCGACCAAGTGCACCGCAAAAATGCCGTTAAGCACAGCAACAACGATTCGATAAATCAGATCAATCCAGCAGCGCCAGCGCCTCGGCGGTGACTTCCTGGATGCGTGCCCAGTCGCCGTTCCTGACCCACTCGGGATCAAGCATCCAGCTACCGCCCACGCACATCACGTTTTTCAACGCCATGTAGTTTTTGATGTTGGCCGGGCCGACGCCGCCGGTCGGGCAGAATTTCACTTCAACGAACGGGCCACCCAAGGCCTTGATCGCCGCCACACCGCCGCTGACCTCGGCCGGGAACAGCTTGAAGCGGCGATAACCCAGGCTATAGCCTTCCATGATGCCGGAAGCGTTGCTGATGCCGGGCAGCAGCGGGATCGGGCTGTGTACCGAGGCTTCCAGCAGGTCGCGGGTGATGCCGGGGGTGACGATAAACTGGGAGCCGGCCACTTCTGCCGCTTCGAGCATATGACGGTCCAGCACAGTGCCGGCACCGGTGCACAGTTCAGGGCGCTGCTCGCGCAGCACCTGGATAGCCTTGAGCCCGAACTCGGAACGCAGGGTCACTTCCAATGCGGTCAGGCCACCGGCGGCCAGGGCATCGGCCAGCGGCAGGATGTCCTGTTCACGGGCGATGGTGATCACCGGCAGGATCCGCGCCTTGGCGCATAGGCTGTCGATCAGGGCAACTTTATCCGCCATGGACACGGTCGGTTGAGGGCTTTTCATAGCGGCTGATCCTTGGCTCATGGGCACCAGTAAATCTCTAATGTAGGTTGCAAAAACGCGCGAATCGGCATGGCGGCGACATCGTCACCGGCCAGCGCGGCGCTCAAGGTGGTCAACTTCGAACTGCCGGAAATCGACAGTACGGTGTAGTGGGCCGTCGCCAGCAACGCGCGACTCATGGTCAGGCGCTGGTGCGGCACGGTCGGCGCCAGCATCGGCCAGCAACGGCGGGTACCGTCGGCCTGCAAGGCCTGGGCAAGGTTCGGGCTGTCGGGAAACAGCGAAGCGGTGTGGCCGTCATCGCCCATGCCCAGCACCAGCACATCGATCGCCGGCAACTCGGCCAGCAGGCGATCGGCCTGCTCGGCAGCGTCTTCCAGGTTGGCGGCAGCGCTGTACAGGCTGAGGAACCGGGCCTCGGCCGCCGGGCCTTGCAACAGGTGCTGCTTTAACAGGCCGGCGTTGCTGTCGGCGTGTTCCACCGGCACCCAGCGCTCGTCGGCCAGGGTGATGGTGACCCTGGACCAGTCCAGCACCTGCCTGGCCAGGTTCTGGAAGAACGCCACGGGGCTGCGGCCGCCGGACACGACCAACGTCGCCGCGCCGCGCGCGCTGATGGCCGCGCGCAGTTGCTCGGCCACGTCAGTGGCCAGGCCGTCCGCCAACAACACGGGCGTGCGGTACTCATGGGCAGTGACGCCCTGAGGCAGTTTCAATTCAGATATCGCCATACCACGACCTCCCATCCCGCGTGATCAGTGCAATCGAGCTCATCGGCCCCCAGGAACCCGCCGCGTACGGCTTGGGCGCATCACCGGATTTTTTCCACCCGGCGATCAACTGGTCACACCACTTCCACGCGGCTTCGATTTCATCTTTGCGAACAAACAGGTTCTGATTGCCGCGCATCACTTCCAACAGCAAACGCTCGTAGGCATCGGGGATGCGTGCGCTGCGATAGGTGTCGGAAAAATTCAGTTGCAGCGGACCGCTGCGCAGTTGCATGCCCTTGTCCAGGCCCTGCTCCTTGGTCATCACACGCAAGGAAATACCTTCGTCCGGCTGCAGGCGGATGATCAGCTTGTTGCTGATCTGCAAGCGCTGCTCGGGGGCGAAAATATAGTGGGACGGTTCCTTGAAGTGGATGACAATCTGCGACAGCTTTTGCGGCATGCGCTTGCCGGTGCGCAGGTAGAACGGCACCCCGGCCCAACGCCAGTTACGGATATCGGCGCGCAGGGCAACGAAGGTCTCGGTGTCGCTCTGGGTGTTGGAATTCTCTTCTTCCAGGTAGCCCGGCACGGCTTTACCGGCGCTGTAGCCGGCGATGTACTGGCCGCGCACCACCTGGGTGGTCAGGCCTTCCGGGCTGATCGGCGCCAGGGCCTTGAGCACCTTGACCTTCTCGTCACGGATGCTGTCGGCGGACAGGTCGGCCGGCGGGTCCATGGCGATCAGGCAGAGCAACTGCAGCAGGTGGTTCTGGATCATGTCGCGCAGTTGGCCGGCCTTGTCGAAGTAGCCCCAACGGCCTTCGATGCCGACCTGCTCGGCCACGGTGATTTCCACGTGGGAAATGTAGTTCTGGTTCCACTGGGTTTCGAACAGGCTGTTGGCGAAACGCAGGGCGATCAGGTTCTGTACCGTCTCTTTACCCAGGTAGTGGTCGATGCGATAGGTGCGGTTTTCCGGGAAAAACTGCGCGACGGCGTCGTTGACCTTGCGCGAGGATTCCAGGTCAGAACCAATCGGTTTTTCCAGCACCACACGGGTGTTTTCCGCCAGGCCGACCTTGGACAGGTTCTCGCAGATCGCGCCATAGACGGCAGCCGGAGTGGCGAAGTAGGCGATGAGGCGCTGTTCGCTACCGACCTTTTCGGCAAGGCCGACGTAGTCGTCAGCCTTCATGAAGTCGACATGCACATACGCCAGGCGCGCCAGGAAACGCTGGGCCACGGCTTCGTCGAGTTCTTTGCCGACGTATTTGCGCAGTTCTTGTTCGATGTGGGCCATGTGCTGCTGCTCGGACCCGGCTTCGCGGGCCAGGGCCAGGATGCGCGTGTCATCGTGCAGCAGGCCGGCGCCATCGAGTTGATAGAGAGCAGGAAATAACTTGCGCAGCGCCAGATCACCCAAGGCGCCAAACAGGGCAAAGGTGCAGGGTTCTACGGTTATCGAAGGCATGATGTTTGTTCTTTTATCAAGTTAAGCTACAAATACCTTTTTTCAAGGCATCACTCAAGGAAAAATGTAGTAATAACCACAACATTTTCCGCCAATACGTATTGCGAGTGGTGGTGTTCCGCTACCCTCAGTAGGATAGGCCACCGCGAGAAGCCACTTATCGATTGGTTACCGCCTTTTTATTTGCATCGTCGCCCGAAGGAAAGACTGAATGGACCGCGTGCGAAATCTTCTGGAACAGATCCGGAACCGCCTCGAAGAATTGAACAAGGCCGAGAAAAAAGTCGCCGAGGTCATCCTGCTCAACCCGCAGCAGGCCACCCGCTTCTCGATCGCCGCCCTCGCCCAGGCCGCCTCGGTCAGTGAACCGACGGTCAACCGTTTCTGCCGTTCGTTCGGCGTCAGCGGTTACCCTGAACTTAAATTGCAGCTGGCGCAAAGTCTGGCCAGTGGCGCGGCCTATGTCAGTCGCGCCGTGGAAGCCGATGATAACCCCGAGGCCTACACCCAGAAGATCTTTGGCAGCGCCATCGCCTCCCTGGACAGCGCCTGCCAGGCCCTGGACCCGGCCCTGATCAGCAAGGCCGTGGACTTGCTGATCCAGGCGCGGCAGATCCACTTTTTCGGCCTCGGCGCCTCGGCACCGGTGGCGATGGACGCGCTGCACAAATTCTTCCGTTTCAACCTGGCGGTGACCGCCCACGCCGACGTGCTGATGCAACGCATGATCGCCTCGGTCGCCCACACGGGTGAGTTGTTCGTGATCATTTCCTACACCGGGCGTACCCGCGAGTTGGTGGAAGTGGCGCGTATCGCGCGGGAAAACGGCGCGTCGGTGCTGGGGGTGACGGCCGAGAACTCACCACTGGCCAAGGCCAGTACCGTGAGCCTGAACATTCCGTTGCCGGAAGACACCGACATCTACATGCCGATGACGTCGCGGATCATTCAGCTGACGGTACTGGATGTGCTGGCGACCGGCATGACGTTGCGCCGTGGCGTGGATTTCCAGCCGCACTTGCGCAAGATCAAAGAGAGCTTGAATGACAGCCGGTATCCGGTGGGGGATGAGTTCAACTAAGCCGGCATCTGTGTTGGCTTTACTGGCCTCATCGGGGGCAAGCCCCCTCCCACATTTGATCTGTGAACCCATTCAAAAGTGGGAGGGGGCTTGCCCCCGATGAGGCCATCAGCCACACCACTAGACCCCTGCCCTGGCCTGCAGACTCAAATGCGCCCGCTCCCCGGGCGCCAGGCTCGCCCCGGCCATCGCCGACTCCACGCACACAAATCCTGACGCTTCGTTAAAACTCACGCCCAATAGCGGCCGGCTACCGGGGTGCCACACCACCGTGTCGGCGCTGTCGCCGGTATCGATGCACAGTTCACGCTGCCAGGCATGGTCCTTGAGCTGCAATTCGCCCTCGTGCTGGAACACCCGCTGGCACCCGCCATCAACGCGCAACTCGCCCTCCTGCTGGCAAACCTGGCGATTGAGCTGGTCATAACCCTGCGCGCCATCGAGCCCAGACAGCGCTACCTCGTCAACGTGACCAATACGCCAATAAGCATGCAAAGCATGGCTCAACTGGCACGGCAGCTCGTCCTGATGCTCGGTGCTCAGGCGCAGTTCCAGGGTGTCGCCCAATTGCGCGTGCAGGTCCACCTGCCAGTCGCACAACTGCAACTGCCAATGCAGGCGCACGCCATCGTCATCGGTGCTGCTGTCGAGCAGTTTCCAGTCGATCAAGCGCGCCCAGCCGTGGGACGGCCAGGCGTTTTCGCTGGGATGACGGCCATACCACGGCCAGCAGACCGGCACGCCGCCGCGGATCGCGCCGACTTGCGGCCATTTGGCCGCACACCACAGCCAGGGTTTCTGGCCGGTGGGCTGAAAGTGCAGCAGTTGCGCGCCCTGGCGACTGAACACCGCCTGGCACAGCGGGTGGTCGATCACCAACACATCGCGCATCTGAAAGCGCTCCCAGGCGAACACCGGGCGCTCGCGCAGGGACTTGAAAAAGCGTTGCAGCGGTTGCTCATGCATGTGCACAGGTTCCGAATATCACAGTGCCACCCAAAAAAAAGCGGATAGCCATGGCTACCCGCAAAATGCGCACAGAGAGAAGGAGCTTATCGCAACCGCGTTAGAACGTAGACTGAATCTTCAGGCCCGCTACCAGCGCGTTGTCGACTTTGTCCACGCCGCCCGGCTGGACAACGTACTGCAGGTTCGGACGCACGGTCAGCCAGTTGGTAACGTGAAAACCGTAGTTCAGTTCGACGTTGTACTCAGTCTCGCGAATCGGCGTGTACAGCGGATTGTCGTAGTCGCTGATGCCATTGGCGGCATTGAGCAGCTGCGAGTTCTTCTTCACGTCATCGTTGACGTGCAGACGCGCGACGCCAATGCCGACGTCATCTTTTGGACGTGCGTCGAATGGGCCCTTGTACACCAGCATCAACGACTGGTAGTTGTCGACCAGGTTGGTTTCCTTGTCGTGGAAGGTCGCGTTGGCCGCAATGTTCAGGCCACGGGTAGCGTCGCCGTTATGCGTGGTGAGTTGCTGTTGGGCAACGAACCAGTAGCCTTTCTTGCTGCTGCGGGTACGCAAGTTTGCGCCAGTGAGGACCGCATCGTTGCCGTTGACGTCTTCACGTACATCCGGAGCATCAGCCGCGCTCTTGTAGTAACCCACGCGGTATTCGCCCGGCAGGTTGTTGACCTTCGGCGACCAGACCAATTCCACCGGAATCACAGTACCCTTGGTACCGCTGCCGCTGAGTTTGAAGCCGTTGCCGTGCTCCAGTTGCGACGGGTTCTGGTTGTAGGCACCAATCTGCGCATACAGCTCAGGCGTAATGTTGTACTTCACGCGGATCGCGGCCTGGGCGACCGGCCAGTTGTACCAGGTGTTTACATAGTTACCGACCTGGGAGCCACAGAACGACAGGTTCTGGAAGTCGCACGGGAAGGTGTTGAAGTCCTCGCCTTCACCGAAGTAACCGAGTTTCACGTCCAGCTTGTTGTCGAACATCTGGTGCTGAACCCAGAACTGCGTCAGGCGCACCATGTGGCCACGGCCATAGACTTCCATCGACGAACTGAGCGTGCCGGCACGCGGGTCGCCAATGCGGTCATTGGAGATATTCTGGCCATTACGGTTGGTGAGCTGGATCTTGGCCTGGGTATTATCCCAGCCCCACAGCTTTTGCAGGTCCAGCGCTACGCCCAGACCGAACTGGTCGGAGTAACGACCGGTCTTGTCGTCGTTGTAGCCACCGTGGGCGTTGTAGCCCATTTCCCCTACGTAATCGGCCTTGATGTCGATACCTTGCTCGATCAGCTTGGTACGCTCGCCGCCCCAATCGCCGGTCATCCACTTGGAATCGGCGCTGAACGCATCGGCCGCCATCGCATTGGCGGACAATACAAGGGCTGCTGCTGCTGACAGTTGGCAGAACAGCCGAGTGTTGTTGTGTTGCTTTTTCATCCCTACATCCTCGTCTTTATTGTTATTAAACTGTTTTTATCTAACGCGGTTTACTTTTTTTAGCTAAAACAACAAGTTAACCATTAACCACAGTACTGTAGGAGCAAGCTTGCTCGCGAAAAACCCGAGAGCGCCACGCTAAACCAGGAGCGCTGCGTCATCGTTAACCACCTTCGCGAGCAAGCTCGCGCCTACAAATGCTTCAACGGCCCTTGAACTGGGTCACGTTGCCGGCATGCCCCTGTGCCGGCAATGAAGCAGCAGTGCCCAATCGCTCCCCGGTCTTGGCGTCGAACAGCAACACCTTGGCCGGGTCGAACTGCAGGGTCAGGGTCTCGCCTACCTGCGGTGCCACGTCCGGCGCCAGACGGCAGCAGACTTTGGTGTCGTTGAGCTGCACGAACACCAGGGTGTCCGGGCCGGTTGGCTCGGTCACCTGGACTTCAGCGCGAATGCTCGACGCGCCATTGCCCTCGCCCGCCGCGAGCACGATCTGCTCCGGGCGCAGGCCCAGGATCACATCGCGATCTTCCAGACCTGCGTCATTCATGTTCAACGCCAACTCGCAACGGGCCTGGCCGCTGTCGAGCACCGCCACCAGAACACCGTCCTGGCGTTTTAGGCGCATGGGAACGAAGTTCATTGGTGGTGAACCGATAAAGCTTGCCACAAACAGGTTAGCAGGGTCGTTGTAAATTTCCTTCGGCGTACCGAATTGCTGGATGATTCCGTCCTTCATCACCGCCACTTTGTCGCCCAGGGTCATCGCTTCGATCTGGTCGTGGGTCACGTAGACGGTGGTGGTTTTCAGGCGCTGGTGCATCAGCTTCATTTCGGTACGCATCTCGACGCGCAGCTTGGCGTCGAGGTTCGACAGCGGCTCGTCGAACAGGTAGATCTTCGGCCGGCGCGCCAACGCCCGGCCCATGGCCACGCGCTGTTGCTGACCACCGGAGAGTTGGCCCGGCTTGCGGTTGAGCAGGTGCTCGATCTGCAGCAGCTTGGCCACGCGCGCCACTTCGGTGTCGATGTCGGCCTGGGGCATCTTGCGAATCTTCAGGCCGAACTCGATGTTCTCGCGCACGCTCATGGTCGGGTACAGCGCGTAGGACTGGAACACCATGGCGATGTCACGGTCCTTGGGGCTCATGCCGCTCACATCCTGATCACCGATCATGATCGCGCCGCCGGAGATGGTCTCAAGGCCCGCGATGCAGTTCATCAAGGTGGACTTGCCGCAACCCGAAGGGCCGACCAGGATCAGGAATTCGCCTTCCTTGATCGACAGTTCGATGTTCTTCAAGGTATCGGGCAGGCCGGCACCATAGGTCTTGTTTACATTGCGAAGTTCAAGCGTAGCCATGATTACCCCTTGACCGCGCCGGCTGTGAGGCCGCGCACGAAATACTTGCCTGCGATCACATAGACCAGCAGGGTCGGCAGCCCGGCGATCATCGCCGCCGCCATATCCACGTTATATTCCTTGGCCCCGGTGCTGGTGTTGACCAGGTTGTTCAGCGCCACCGTGATGGGCTGGGAGTCGCCGCTGGAAAACACCACGCCGAACAGGAAGTCGTTCCAGATCTGGGTGAACTGCCAGATCAGGCAGACCATGATGATCGGCGTCGACATCGGCAGAATGATCTGACGGAAGATGGTGAAGAAACCGGCACCGTCCAGGCGGGCCGCCTTGATCAGCGCATCCGGAATGCTCACGTAGTAGTTACGAAAGAACAGCGTGGTAAACGCCAGGCCGTAGACCACATGCACAAACACCAGGCCGGTGGTGGTATTGGCCATGCCCATCTTGCCGAGGGTGAACGAGGCCGGCAGCAGCACCGTCTGGAACGGCAGGAAGCAGCCGAACAGCAACAGGCCGAAGAACAACTGCGAACCCCGGAAGCGCCAGAACGACAGTACGTAGCCGTTCAACGCGCCGATGGCCGTGGAGATCAGCACAGCCGGCACGGTGATCTTGATCGAGTTCCAGAAGTAGCCATCCACGGTGCCCCAGGCCTTGACCCAGCCGATGCCACTGACCACGGTGGGCCAGCTCAGCAGGTTACCGGTGCTGATGTCTTCCGGGGTCTTGAAGCTGGTGAGCAGCATCACCACCAGCGGCACCAGGTACAGCAGCACCGCGAGGATCAGCACCGCGTAGATCGCGATACGACTCAGGCTGATGGCAGGTTTAGCGGCGAGACTAGTCATTACGCTTGGTCCTCAGCTCGGAATACAGGTACGGCACAATGATCGCGAGGATCGCACCGAGCATCAGGATTGCACTGGCCGAGCCCATGCCCATCTGGCCGCGGCTGAAGGTAAACGAGTACATGAACATGGCAGGCAGGTCGGAGGAATAGCCCGGGCCGCCGGCTGTCATCGCCGCCACCAGGTCGAAGCTCTTGATCGCAATGTGCGCCAGGATCATCACCGCACTGAAGAACACCGGACGCAGGCTTGGCAGCACCACGCTCCAGTAGATGCGCGGCAGGCTCGCGCCGTCGATCTGCGCGGCGCGGATGATTGACTGATCAACGCCACGCAGGCCCGCCAGAAACATCGCCATGATAAAGCCCGAGGCTTGCCACACAGCGGCGATCACCAGGCAGTAGACCACGCGGTCGGGGTCGATCAGCCAGTCGAGACGGAAGCCTTCCCAGCCCCAGTCGCGCAATAATTTGTCCAGGCCCATGCCCGGGTTGAGCAGCCATTTCCAGGCGGTACCGGTGACGATCATCGAGAGCGCCATCGGGTACAGGTAGATCGTGCGAATGAAACCTTCGCGGCGGATTTTCTGGTCGAGGAAAATCGCCAGCGTCACACCGATCACCAGGGTGATGCCGATGAACATCCCGCCGAACACGGCCAGGTTCTTGCTCGCCACCCACCAACGGTCGTTGTCGAACAAGCGCTCGTATTGCGCCAGGCCCGCCCACTTGTAGTTGGGCAGAAACGTGGAGGTGGTGAACGACAACACGAACGTCCACAGGATGTAGCCGTAGAAGCCCACCAGCACGATGAACATGCTCGGCGCCAGCACCAGTTTGGGGAGCCAGCGCTGCAATGCATCGAACGGCGAGGCCTTGCTGAACACAGCAACAGAACTCATGGGAAAATCCAGTACAGGGAAAAAGGACTGACGGTGAACCGAACCCTGCAGGAGCGAGCGTGTTCGCGAAGGACTTCAACGATAGCGCGTGCATACAGGATGAACGCGTTGACCTTGAGTTTTTCGCGAGCGAGCTCGCTCCTACAGATAGCAGCAGCGTTACTTGGCCGACTTGATCGCAGCGCCCAGCTTCTTGGCGGTGTCGGCCGGGTCGGCTTTCGGGTCGTTGATGTAGTTGGTCACCACGTCAAAGAACGCGCCTTGCACCGCCAGGTTGGTGGCCATGCTGTGCGCCATGCTTGGCTGCAGTCCGCCGGTCTTGGCGTCGGCCAGGAAGTCCTTGGCGGCGGCCTGGGCGCAGGAGTCGAAGCCCAGTTTGTCCATTTGAGTGAGCATGTCAGTGCGCACCGGGATCGAGCCCTTGTTGATGCTGAAGATTTTCTGGAAGTTTTCACCCAGCGCGACTTTGGCAATGTCCTGCTGACCGGCAGCGGTGCCTTTGTCTTTCTGCTTGAACACAGCCAGGGAGTCGATGTTGTAGGTGAAGGCCTTGTCGGTGCCCGGGAAGGCTACGCACTCGTAGTCCTTGCCGGCGACTTTCTTGGCGGCGGTCCATTCGGACTTGGCCCAGTCACCCATGATCTGCATGCCGGCCTTGCCGTTGATGACTTTACCGGCCTCCAGGTTCCAGTCCTGACCTTTGCCGTCGACGTCCATATAGGTCGCGACCTTTTTCAGCTCAGTCAGCGACTTGACCATTTCCGGGCCGGTCAGCGCAGCGTTATCCAGGTCGACCAGGGCTTTCTTGTAGCCATCGGCGCCCATGACCGAGAGCACCACCGCTTCGAACACGGTGCTGTCCTGCCAAGGCTGGCCGCCGTGAGCAAGCGCGATGAAACCCGCTGCTTTCAGCTTGTCGCCGGCGGCATAGAATTCTTCGAGGGTGGTCGGGTTCTTGGTGATGCCGGCTTTCTTGAAGACTTCCGGGTTGATCCACAGCCAGTTCACGCGGTGGATGTTGACCGGAACGGCCACGTAGTCACCTTCGTACTTGACGGTGTCGGAGACTTTCTTGTCGAGCAGGGAGTCCCACTTTTCTTCTTTGGCGACGTCTTTGAGCGCGTCGGTGTCGAGCAGGCCGGTGGACGCCCATTCCTGGATGTCGGGGCCCTTGATCTGGGCAACGCCTGGCGGGTTGCCGGCTACCGCGCGGCTTTTCAGCACGGTCATGGCCGTGGCGCCACCGCCACCTGCGACTGCACCGTCTTTCCAGGTGAAGCCGTCTTTCTCAACTTGGGCCTTCAGGACATCCACTGCCGCCTTTTCACCGCCCGACGTCCACCAATGCACTACTTCAATCGTGCCTTTGGAGTCGGCGGCAAATGCACTGAGGGGAAACAACGAGGCCATGGAAATAGCAACGGCGAGGCGATTAATCGCATTCATCTGAGTACCTTTTCTTGTTGTTATGCATGCAAGTCTAGAGCTTGCGCTGCACGGAGTTTAAACAGGGATTTTCCCGGCGCAGGTAACAAAGGGACGTACAAATGTCACCAGCTGGTGACATAGCATCCGCTGCCCAATGCACTGGCCAGGCTGGGTGCCAAGGGTAATGCAGGCAGCACGACCGCTTGCCAGGCATGGTACAGGTCCGGCTTGCCGCCCCAGATTTTGCTGCTGGGTTGGTTGTGTGGGTTGAGTTCGTGGTGCCAGCTGCCCTGGAGCCGGTCGATGAAGTGGGTTTCGCAAAACTCCCAGAACCGCCGGTACCAGGTCTCGTAATGCAATTGGCCAGTGCGCTTGAGCAGCGCCTGGGCAGCCGCGCTGGCTTCGGCATGGGTCCAGTGCAGGCGTTCGCGAACGACCGGGCGCTGGTTCCAGTCCAGGGTGTAGACAATGCCCGGCGCGCCATCCACCGCCCAGGCATACTCGCAGGCACTGGCAAACAGCCCTTGGGCATCGGTCAGCAACCACTTCGGCGTGACCAACCCGGCGGCCAGCCGCGCCGCTTCCAGGTGCAACACCAGCCGCGCCCATTCGAAGCCGTGGCCGGGGGTGATGCCATAGGGACGGAAACCGTCGGCGGGGTTGTCTTCGTTGTAACCGAGCAGCGGGTTCCACTGGGTATCGAAGTGCTCGATCACCATGAAGCGGTTACCGGCGGCGTGGGCATGGATGACACGTTCGACGATCCGCAACGCGCGGTCCAGCCAGCGCGTGTCGCCCGTGACATCGGCGAGGGCCAGAAAGGCTTCGGTAGCGTGCATGTTGCTGTTGGCACCGCGATAGGCTTCGACGCCGCTCCAGTCCCGGGCGAAGGATTCGAGCATGGCGCCCTCCTCCTCGCTCCAAAAGAACTGGTCGATGATATGCACCGCATCGTTCAACAGGGTCTGCGCGCCGGGTGCACCGGCCACTACGGCAGAGCTGGCGGCCAGGGCCACGAAGGCATGCAGGTAAGCGGCCTTGCCGGTATTGCCATCCAGGGCATCGGCCGCGGCAAACCAGCCACCGTGTTCACTATCGTGCAACGGGCCGCTCAGGGCCGCCACGCCGTGCGCTACTAAATCGGCATAACCCGGCAGACCCATGGCGTGGGCCATGGCGAAGCTGTGGGTCATGCGGGCGGTGTTCATGGTTTCGGCGCGGGCACCGGCCGGCAGTTGGCCAGTGTCATCCAGATTGCCGAAGCCGTCCGGCAGGCGCGACGCCTTGGCAAAGGTCAACAGGCGCTGGCCTTCGGCCGCGAGCCAGGCGTGATGGGCAGGCGCGTTCAGCCAACTGCTGGGAGGCAGTGGTTGCATGGTCATGGGGGGCCCTTATTGTTTTTTGTGGGGTGGCCGGAGTCTAAACAAGGGCGCGGGAGTGGCAAGTAACGAAGGGGACAAGAAATGTCACCAGGCGGTGACAAAGCTTCGAGCAACAGCGACTTACCTGACTAATACGGGTTCAAATGTGGGAGGGGGCTTGCCCCCTCCCACAGTTTGATTGCATTCACAGTCCACAGAACGGGTCATTGACCCAGTGGCGTGGCCGCCGCCGGCGCATTGAGGCGCTGGTTCAAATTCTGCACCTGGCTCTGCAAGGTGGTGATATTGCGCGTGGTCTGGATGCGGAATACGTCGAACTCTTTATTGGTCGGCGCATCGGTGTTGGCGGGCTGGTTTTCCTGTGCACTCTTGAGCACCAGCACGTCCTGCTCGAGTCGGGCGATGGCGGCAGCCGGATTGCCTTGTTTCTTCAAGGTCGCTACCTCATTGGCCAGATCCTTGATCTCGCCTTGGGCCGCCTTGAGCGTGGCAACGGCATCGGTCAGCGCCTGAACCTGGCCCTGCAACTTGGCATTGGCGCTCGTCAGTTCGGCGGTGCTGGCGCTCATCTGCGCCAGGCGCTGGTCCAGCTCGGTGGCCTGGCCGGCCACACCCACTTGTTGCCTGCCCTGCTCAAGCAACTGGGTTTCCAGCTGTTTGATCTGCACTTTCAGGGCTTCGCTGCCGTTGTTCACATTGGCCTCGCTGGCCACGACCTTGCCGGAAATATCCTGCAGGCGCCCCGCCGCTTCTTCGCTGATACGCGCGAAGCTTTCCTGGGTGGCGACCAGTTGCTGGCCCATCAGGGAAATCTGCTGGAAGCTCCACCAGGCCAGGCCCGCAAAGGCGATCAGCAACGCGCCGACCAACGCCCACAACGGACCGTTGCTGGCCCTTTTCACCTTGACCACAGGCGTCGTGCGCGAGCGCACCGAGGTGGCGGCTGTCGGCACGAAATCATCATCGTCCCCGGTATCGGCCCGCAGGCTGGGAACGTTGTCGAAATCGTCTTTAGCATCGTTACGCATGAATCTATCCTGAATCAATAAGATGGCCGACCGAGGGGCCGAGCGGCGGGAGTATAAACCGTGCTCCCGGTGCATGGGTCAACAAGCGCTGCGCCACTCGGTTCCCGATATGTTGCAGGTTGTGGCTTATGAGTGGCCCGGAGCCTGGGCTTTCCACCACAGGCAGAACTCGTCGAGGGCGCTCCACAGACTGACCTTGGGCTCGTAATCGAGATAATGCCGCGCCCGGCTGATGTCGAGGGTGAAATCCTTGTTCATGACCTGCATGCCCAGGCGCGTCAACGACGGTTCCGGCCGCCCCGGCCACAGCGCACAGAACGCCTCGTTCAAGGCCGCCACACTGTAGGACAAGCCATAGGAGCGGTAGCGCGTGACCTGAGGCATGTCCATTTGTCGCATCACATAGTTGACCACGTCCCACACCGGTACCGGCGTGCCGTTGCTGATGTTGTAGGCCCTGCCCAGTGCGGAACCGGGAGCCAGCAAGCTGCTGAGCAGCGCCTCGTTGAGGTTGTGCACGCTGGTGAAGTCGACCTTGTTCAGGCCGTCCCCGACGATGGCCAGGCGGTTCTTGCGCTGCATCTTCAACAGGCGCGGGAAGATGCTCATGTCACCGGCGCCGGTGACGAAACGCGGGCGCAGGGCCAGCACCTCGAGGCCGAATTCCTGGGCGCCGAACACCTTCTGCTCCGCCAGGTATTTGGTCGCGGCATAGGGATGCCTGAAGCGCTTGGGGACTTGCTCTTCGGTCAGCCCCAGGTGGTCGCGCCCATCGAAGTAGATGGAGGGCGAGGACAGGTGCACCAACCGCCCGACCCGCTGCTTGAGGCACGCTTCGACAACGTTCTCGGTGACCAGCACATTGCCTTGATGGAAATCCTGATACTTGCCCCACAGCCCGACCGCACCGGCACAGTGCACCACGGCCTCGACGTCACGGCACAAGGTGCGCACCAGGTCGGCATCGTTCAGATCACCCTGGATAAACTCGGCACCGCGTCGTACCAAGTGCTCGACACCCTCGGCCCGTCGCCCGTTGACCCGCACGTCCAGGCCCTGCTCCAGGGCGAAACGCGCAAAGCGCCCGCCGATGAAGCCGCTTGCGCCGGTGACCAGAATTTTCATGCACTACCCCATGTTCTTTCGTTTTTCATCGCTGTTGCCTTGACGCACGCCATCACTTCAACGGCACCAACCATTGCCCACAGACCCGGGCCAGATGCTCGGTCAACAGGCCCAACAGGTGCCCGCCACTGCGCCAATGATGCCAGTACAGCGGCACATCAATGGGCTTATCTGGCAGTAATTCGACCAGCAGGCCTTTTTCCAGCGCGTCGCGCACCTGCAATTCAGGCACCAGGCCCCAGCCGAGGCCAGCTTCCATCAGGCGGATGAAGCCTTCGGATGACGGGCATAAATGGTGCTCGAAACCGCCGGTCACCCCCAGCGAAGCCAGGTAACGGTGTTGCAGGAAATCATCCGGACCGAACACCAGTGCCGGCGTACCGGCCAATTGGTCGGCCTGTACCCCGGCCGGGAAGTGCCGCGTTATAAACGCGGGGCTGGCCAATGCGCGGTAACGCATGGCGCCAAGGGCCAGGCTGCGGGCGCCGGCAACCGGGCGCTCGCTGGCGCAGATACAGGCCGCCACTTCACCGGCACGCATGCGTTTGAGGCCCACGGTCTGGTCTTCCACCACCAGGTCCAGCAGCAGGTGCTGTTCGCTGCAGAAATCGCTGACCGCCAGCGCCCACCAGGTGGCGAGGCTGTCGGCATTCAGCGCGATGCGCAGGCGCTCGGGCATGCCCTCTTCGTCCAACGCCGGCACCTGGCTTTGCAGGTCGCGCTCCAGCAGGCGCACCTGCTGCACATGGTTGAGCAGGCGTCGGCCAATATCGGTGGGGGTCGGCGGCGTGGCCCGCACCAGTACCGGCTGGCCGACGCGCGCCTCCAGCAACTTGATGCGCTGGGACACGGCCGACTGCGACAGCCCCAGCACCTGTGCGCCGCGCTCGAAGCCGGCCTGCTCCACCACGGCCGCCAAAGCGGAAAGCAATTTATAGTCGAACATCAGTTTTCCTAATGAGCGATCAGCAATATTGGTTTTTCTTATACAGGCTCGACCGCCACCCTAGCCAGCATCGTTTGAGCATGACTTGAGGATTGGCGCTATGTGGCAAAGCTATATGAACGGGTTGCTGGTGGCCCTGGGACTGATCATGGCAATCGGCACGCAGAATGCGTTCGTCCTGGCGCAAAGCCTGCGCCGCGAACATCACTTGCCGGTCGCCGCCCTGTGTGTGATCTGCGATTCGCTGCTGGTGGCGGCCGGGGTATTCGGCTTGGCCACCGTGCTGGCGCAGAGTCCGATACTGCTTGGGGTGGCGCGCTGGGGCGGCGCGGCGTTTCTGCTGTGGTACGGCGCGTGCGCGCTGCGCAGGGCCTGTTCGACGCAACGTCTGGATCAGGACGCCAGCCTCAAGACCCGCTCATTGCGCGCCGTGCTGTTGAGCGCGCTGGCGGTGACCCTGCTCAATCCCCATGTCTATCTGGACACCGTGCTGCTGATCGGCTCACTGGGCGCACAACAGACGGAGCCCGGGGCCTACGTGGCCGGCGCGGCCAGTGCGTCGTTCCTGTGGTTTACCACCCTCGCCCTTGGCGCAGCGTGGTTGGCGCCGTGGCTGGCGCGCCCGGCTACCTGGCGTCTGCTCGACCTGCTGGTGGCCGTGATGATGTTCAGCGTGGCCTACCAATTAATCAGCGCGCCATGAACTTATTCCAAAAGGCTCTGGAACCTCTATCCCACACAGTTGTTGCGTGGTT
The DNA here is from genome assembly GCF_900004715.1 of Pseudomonas sp. 24 E 13. NCBI lineage: Bacteria > Pseudomonadati > Pseudomonadota > Gammaproteobacteria > Pseudomonadales > Pseudomonadaceae > Pseudomonas > Pseudomonas sp. 24 E 13. The sequence continues at coordinate 192,665 of NZ_CVTO01000099.1, read as the reverse complement.
TTGCCGCACCCCCGGTGCTATGATCCCGGACTTGCGCCGCAAAGAGTACAGACTCGCCGGCGCTTGTTTGGCCGCCCGTGATCGGCCTTGCGCTCACCGCAACTGACCTGATTAGGAGAATCATCATGGCTTTCGAATTGCCGCCGCTGCCCTACGCACACGATGCCCTGCAGCCGCACATCTCCAAGGAAACCCTGGAGTATCACCACGACAAGCACCACAACACCTATGTCGTGAACCTGAACAACCTGGTGCCAGGCACCGAGTTCGAAGGCAAGACCCTGGAAGAAATCGTCAAGTCTTCTTCGGGCGGTATCTTCAACAACGCCGCTCAGGTCTGGAACCACACCTTCTACTGGAACTGCCTGGCGCCAAACGCCGGCGGCCAACCTACCGGCGCTCTGGCTGAAGCCATCAACGCTGCGTTCGGTTCGTTCGACAAGTTCAAGGAAGAGTTCACCAAGACGTCGGTCGGCACCTTCGGTTCCGGCTGGGGCTGGCTGGTGAAAAAGGCTGACGGTTCCCTGGCCCTGGCCAGCACCATCGGCGCCGGCAACCCGCTGACCAACGGCGACACCCCGCTGCTGACCTGCGATGTCTGGGAACACGCCTACTACATCGACTACCGCAACGTGCGTCCAAAGTATGTGGAAGCGTTCTGGAACCTGGTCAACTGGAAGTTCGTGGCTGAGCAGTTCGAAGGCAAGACCTTCACTGCCTAAGCAACGCTTGCAGTAGAAAAAGCCCGGCCATTGCCGGGCTTTTTCATGGGCGCTAACAAGCAGCAAGCTACTGGTCGTGGTGGAACTCGCAGAAGAGAAATTGCCACGCAGTGAGTGAGAGGAATAACCCTCTCGCGCTCTTCTGGAGAAAAAAGATGGAAGAAATCGGAAAAGCAGGCGGGCAGATGGCGATGCAACTCATCAGCGGCCTCATGAAAGGTCTTGCCGGTGGTGCAGGCGGCGGCGGTGATGACGGTGGCGCGAAAGCACCAGAACGCCCCGGCGAGGACAACATGCCACCGGCGCCGCCAAAGATCGACTTTTCAGTGAGTTGACAACTGCGCCCGCGATGCCAGCCACGTTGGCATGCGGCATCCTGGTCGAACAGTCAGACGGCGGAGCACATCCGCCGTTTTTTTTGGTTTTTTCTCCCCTCCAGCCTTAAAGGTGCCTGGCGCTCCAATGTTCCTTTGACTGCCCTCCCCAGATTGCCAATACTCATGGCATATTGAAGGCCACCCGCATGAGACAAGGAATGCCCCTTTGAAGCTGGAACTCAAAAACAGCTTGTCGGTGAAGTTGCTACGGGTTGTCTTGCTCTCGGCACTGATCGTGGGCGTGGCGCTGAGCGTGGCGCAGATCGTTTTCGATGCCTACAAGACGCGCCAGGCCGTAGCCGGCGATGCCCAACGTATCCTCGACATGTTTCGCGATCCCTCGACCCAGGCCGTCTACAGCCTGGACCGCGAAATGGGCATGCAGGTGATCGAAGGCCTGTTTCAGGATGACGCCGTACGCATCGCATCCATCGGTCACCCCAACGAGACCATGCTCGCGGAAAAAAGCCGCACCTTGCAGCCTTCTTCCAGCCGCTGGTTGACCGACCTGATTCTTGGGCAGGAACGCACCTTTACCACCCCACTGGTAGGCAAGGGCCCCTACAGCGAGTATTACGGCGACCTGAGCATTACCCTCGACACCGCCACCTACGGCGAAGGCTTCCTGGTCAGTTCGGTGATCATCTTTATTTCCGGGGTGCTGCGCGCCCTGGCCATGGGGCTGGTGCTGTACCTGGTGTATCACTGGCTGCTGACCAAACCGCTTTCGCGGATTATCGGGCACTTGACGTCGATCAACCCGGACCGGCCCAGCGAGCACAAGATCCCGCAGATCAAGGGCCACGAGCGCGACGAGTTGGGGCTGTGGATAAACACCGCCAACCAGTTGCTCGAATCCATCGAACGCAATACCCACCTGCGCCACGAGGCCGAGTCCAGCCTGTTGCGCATGGCCCAGTATGATTTTCTCACCGGCCTGCCGAACCGGCAGAAGCTGCAGGAGCAATTGGACCGGATCCTGACCGATGCCGGCCGGCGCCAGCGTCGCGTAGCGGTGTTGTGCGTGGGGCTGGATGACTTCAAGAGCGTCAACGAGCAGTTCACCTATCAGAATGGCGATAAGTTGCTGCTGGCCCTGGCCGATCGTTTGCGCGCCCACAGTGGGCGCCTGGGCGCGCTCGCCCGCCTGGGGGGCGACCAGTTCGCCCTGGTGCAAGCCGATATCGACCAGCCCTACGAAGCGGCGGAACTTGCGCAAAGTATCCTGGATGACCTGGAAGCGGAGTTTGCCCTGGATCAGGACCAGATTCGCCTGCGCGCCACCATCGGCATCACCCTGTTCCCGGAAGATGGCGACAGCACGGAGAAACTGCTGCAGAAAGCCGAACAGACCATGACCCTGGCCAAAAGCCGCTCGCGCAATCGCTACCAGTTCTACATCGCCAGCGTCGACAGCGAAATGCGTCGGCGCCGCGAGCTGGAGAAAGACCTGCGCGATGCCCTGAGCCGTGACCAGTTTCACCTGGTGTATCAACCGCAGATCAGTTACCGCGATCACCGCGTGGTCGGTGTCGAAGCGCTGATTCGCTGGCAGCACCCGGAACACGGCCTGGTTCCACCGGACCTGTTCATCCCGTTGGCGGAACAGAACGGCACCATCATTCCCATCGGTGAATGGGTGCTGGATCAGGCGTGCCGCCAACTGCGCGAATGGCATGACCTGGGCTTCACCGAACTGCGCATGGCGGTCAACCTGTCCACGGTGCAACTGCACCACACCGAGTTGCCGCGGGTGGTCAACAACCTGATGCAGATTTACCGCCTGCCGCCGCGCAGCCTGGAACTGGAAGTCACCGAAACCGGCCTGATGGAAGACATCAGCACCGCCGCCCAGCACCTGTTGAGCCTGCGCCGTTCGGGGGCGCTGATCGCCATCGATGACTTCGGCACCGGTTACTCATCCCTGAGCTACCTCAAAAGCCTGCCGCTGGACAAGATCAAGATCGACAAGAGCTTCGTCCAGGACCTGCTGGACGATGACGACGACGCGACCATCGTGCGAGCGATCATCCAACTGGGCAAAAGCCTGGGCATGCAGGTGATTGCCGAGGGCGTAGAGACCGCCGAGCAAGAGGCCTACATCATCTCCGAGGGTTGCCATGAAGGCCAGGGCTACCACTACAGCAAACCGCTGCAGGCCCGGGAGTTGGCGGCTTTCCTGAAGCAATCGGAACGCGATAACGCGGCGATTCTTTGAGCGGGCAGAACGATACCAAATATTTCCCGCGTATAAGCCTTTACACAAAATGCAAATCTTTCGCATTATGTCGCAGCTTTTGCGCCCCCGCGCGCCCCATCAACAACCGAAGCAGGATGTTCGCCATGATTCGTATGCCCCTGGCCACCGCCAGTCTGCTGGCCATTGCTATTTCTCTCGCCGGTTGCGGCGAAGGTAAAGACAAGGCCGCCGCGCCTCAGGCGCCTGCCGCTGCCAGCACTACCGCTCCAGCGGCTGCCACGCCTGCAGGCCAGGTCGACGAAGCGGCCGCCAAGGCCGTGGTCGCGCATTACGCCGACATGGTGTTTGCGGTGTACAGCGACGCCGAGTCCACCGCGAAAACCCTGCAGACCGCCATCGACACCTTCCTGGCCAACCCCAACGACGACACGCTCAAGGCAGCCCGTACCGCCTGGATCGCCGCGCGCGTGCCTTACCTGCAGAGTGAAGTGTTCCGCTTCGGCAACACCATCATCGACGACTGGGAAGGCCAGGTGAACGCCTGGCCCCTGGACGAGGGGCTGATCGACTACGTCGACAAATCCTACGAACACGCACTGGGTAACCCGGGCGCCAGCGCCAATATCATCGCCAACAACGAAATCCAGGTCGGCGAAGACAAGGTCGACGTCAAGGAGATCACCCCGGAAAAACTCGCCAGCCTCAATGAGCTGGGCGGCTCCGAAGCGAACGTCGCCACCGGCTATCACGCCATCGAGTTCCTGCTCTGGGGCCAGGACCTCAACGGCACCGGCCCAGGCGCGGGCAACCGTCCGGCCTCGGACTACATGACCGGTGACGGTGCAACCGGCGGCCATAACGAGCGTCGTCGTACCTACCTGCGCGCCGTGACCCAACTGCTGGTCAGCGACCTGCAGGAAATGGTCGGCAACTGGAAGCCCAACGTCGAAGACAACTACCGCGCCACCCTGGAGTCGGAACCGGCTACCGACGGCCTGCGCAAGATGTTGTTCGGCATGGGCAGCCTGTCGCTTGGCGAGCTGGCCGGCGAACGCATGAAGGTCTCCCTGGAGGCCAACTCGCCGGAAGACGAGCAGGACTGCTTCAGCGACAACACCCACTACTCGCACTTCTATGACGCCAAAGGCATCCGCAACGTCTACCTGGGCGAGTACACCCGAGTCGACGGCAACAAGCTGACCGGCCCGAGCCTCTCGTCCCTGGTCGCCAAAGCCGACCCGGCAGCCGATGCGGCCCTCAAGGCTGACCTGGCGGCGACCGAAGCGAAGATCCAGGTGATGGTCAACCACGCCGACAAGGGCGAGCACTACGACCAGTTGATCGCAGCCGGTAACGAAGCAGGCAACCAGATCGTGCGTGACGCCATCGCTGCGCTGGTCAAGCAGACCGGTTCGATCGAAGCCGCCGCAGGCAAGCTGGGCATCAGCGACCTGAACCCGGACAGCGCCGATCACGAGTTCTGATCAAGGCGCAGCTGAACGAGGCGACCTTCGGGTCGCCTTTTTCATACACCGCAGATCCCCTGTGGGAGGGGGCTTGCCCCCGATAGCGGTGTATCAGCCAAGAATTGACCGCCTGACACTCTGCTATCGGGGCATAGGTATCCGTAACCACGATGCGAAGCGAGTCGCTCGTGATCTTGACCTGGCTTTTGATCTTGATCTCAGGCGCCCCGTTAAACCACGCTGGCCGAACGCAGGCTTGAATCCGTGGGTAACCCGGCAGGACGCCGGGTTAGCCGCCCCGCGCCATGGATGGCGCGTGGCGGCGGCCCACGGATTCAAGCCTGCGTTCGGGCACACCGAGCCCAAGCGAGGTGCCGAGTGGTGGGGCAAGAGCCCTTTGGTTACTTTGGGGCTTTTCCAAAGTGACCCGCCGTCAGGGCGGAACCCTAAGTGGCCATGACCGCAGAAACGGATATGTACGCGATCTGATCCAACATCCTGGTCGGCCCAGAGGCCGCCATCGGGAGCAAGCCCCCTCCCACATTGGACCGGGATCGATCCAACATCCTAGTCGGTCCTGAGGCCGCCATCGGGGGCAAGCCCCCTCCCACATTTGGACCGGGATCGATCCAACATCCTGGTCGGTCCTGAGACCGCCATCGGGGGCAAGCCCCCTCCCACATGGGACCGGGATCGATCCAACATTCTGGTCGGCCCAGAGGCCGCCATCGGGAGCAAGCCCCCTCCCACATTTGGACCGGGATCGATCCAACATCCTGGTCGGTCCAGAGGCCGCCATCGGGAGCAAGCCCCCTCCCACATTTTGACCGGGATCGATCCAACATCCTGGTCGGCTCTGAGGCCGCCATCGGGGGCAAGCCCCCTCCCACAGGGGCTCTGCGCCAACTGATCGGTATCAGGGCAAGCCCCCTCCTACATGTTGCCCCAGCCCTTGGTTTACAAGACCTCAACCGCAGGTAGAATGGCGCCTCTGCCCACACCACCCGAGCGAATTTCATGGCGTTGCCGACCCTGCGCATCATCGGTTTCATCATCGGCATCTTCCTGATCACGCTTGCGATCGCCATGGTCGTGCCCATGGCCACCCTGGTGATCTTCGAACGCACCAGCGACCTGCCCTCGTTCCTGTGGGCCAGCATGATCACCTTTATCGCCGGCCTGGCCCTGGTGATTCCCGGGCGCCCGGAGCATGTGCACCTGCGCCCCCGGGACATGTACCTTCTTACAGTAACAAGCTGGGTGGTGGTGTGCGTCTTCGCCGCGCTGCCGTTCCTGCTGACTCAGCACATCAGCTACACCGACTCGTTTTTTGAAAGCATGTCCGGCATCACGGCCACCGGGTCCACGGTGTTGAGCGGGCTGGACAACATGTCGCCGGGCATCCTGATGTGGCGTTCGCTGTTGCACTGGCTCGGCGGTATCGGGTTTATCGGCATGGCGGTGGCGATCCTGCCGCTGCTGCGCATCGGTGGCATGCGCCTGTTCCAGACCGAGTCGTCGGACCGTTCGGAAAAGGTCATGCCGCGCTCTCATATGGTCGCGCGGCTGATCGTGGCGGCGTATGTGGGCATCACCATCCTTGGCAGCCTGGCGTTCTGGTGGGCCGGGATGGGGCTGTTCGATGCGATCAACCACGCCATGTCGGCGATTTCCACCGGCGGGTTTTCCACCTCCGATGAATCCCTGGCGCACTGGAAGCAACCGGCGGTGCACTGGGTGGCGGTGGTGGTGATGATCCTGGGCAGCCTGCCGTTCACCCTGTACGTGGCGACCTTGCGCGGCAACCGTCGCGCGCTGCTCAGGGACCAGCAGGTGCAGGGCTTGCTCGGTTTGCTGGTGGTGACCTGGCTGGTGCTCGGCACCTGGTATTGGTGGACCACCAACCTGCACTGGCTGGATGCCCTGCGCCACGTGGCGCTGAACGTCACCTCGGTGGTGACCACCACCGGTTTTGCGCTGGGGGACTACAGCCTCTGGGGCAACTTCTCACTGATGCTGTTCTTCTACCTGGGCTTTATCGGCGGCTGTTCGGGCTCTACCGCCGGCGGGATCAAGATCTTCCGCTTCCAGGTCGCCTATATCCTGCTCAAGGCCAACCTGAACCAGTTGATTCACCCGCGCGCGGTGATCAAACAGAAGTACAACGGTCACCGTCTCGACGAGGAAATCGTGCGGTCGATCCTGACCTTTTCGTTTTTCTTCGCCATCACCATTTGTGCCATCGCGCTGGCCTTGTCACTGCTGGGCCTGGACTGGATGACCGCGCTGACCGGCGCGGCCAGCACCGTATCCGGCGTCGGCCCGGGCCTGGGTGAAACCATCGGCCCGGCCGGCAACTTCGCCAGCCTGCCGGATGCGGCCAAGTGGATTCTGTCGCTGGGCATGCTGTTGGGACGGCTGGAAATCATTACGGTGTTTGTGCTCTGTATTCCGGCGTTCTGGCGTCACTGACGGTCGACGTATGCTGCAACCGCGCCCGGTATTCGCCGGGCGTGGCGTCGAACCAGCGGCGAAACGCGCGAAAGAAGTTGCTGGGGTCGGCGAACCCCAACAGGTAGGCGATTTCCAGCAAGGTCATGCTCGGCTGCGCCAGGTATTGCTCGGCCAGCTCACGGCGGGTGTCGTCAAGCAGGGCCTGGAAGCTGGTGCCCTCCTCCTGCAAACGCCGTTGCAAGGTACGCTGGGACAGATGCAACGTCTGCGCCACCACTTCGCGCTTGGGTTCGCCCTGGGGCAGCAGGCGGCACAATACCTGCCGTGCCTTGTGGGTCACACGGCTTTCGGAAAAGCGCGCCAGGTATTCACCGGCAAAACGATCGTGCAACTGCGCCATGGCCTCGTTGGCCGTAGGCAATGGCGCATCCATGTCGGCCTGCTCGAAAATCAGCGCGTCATACGGCGCATTGAATTCCAGCGGCGCATGGAACACCTCTTTGTAGGGCGCCAGATCGACCGGTTGATCGCCCTGCAGCATCACTTTATGCGGTTGCAGGGTTCGTCCTGTGAGCCAGCCGCACAGCGCCAACGCACTGGCCAGCGAGGCTTCGGCGCTTTGTCGGGTGGGCGGCAGGTGATCGCCGTGCACCGTCAGGATCAGCGCGTAGCCCTCGGGGAGCAGGCGGAAACTCAAGTCGGCGCTTTCGGCGATGATGCGCTGGTAACGTACCAGGCGCCTGAAGCCGTCGGCCAGGGTGTTGCTGGACATCAAGGCATAACCGGCGACATGAAACGAGGCCGGACGCGCCACTTTGCCCATGTTCAGGCCAATGGCCGGGTTGCCCGACAACTCCACTGCGCGCTGCCATAAACGGGTCATGGCATCCTGCGCAAAACGCGCGTCGGGGTTACTGAGGTCGGCATAGTCCAATCCCAGTTGCTTGAACAGGGCCCGGCAATCCAGGCCGTCCATTTCCAGGGCCTTGACTATCCCCATCGCCCAGCTTGCAGACGTTGTTCGTTCGCTCATGGCGTCTTCTTGTGCTGGCAGGCTTAAACGGTAGCCAGGAGGCCAAGGATACTAAAGTGGCATCTATTGTCACTGGCTGTCACCACTGATCACTCTAGACTCAAATAAGCTCCCCGCCGAACATCTGTTGGGCCGCACAACAATCAGAGGGCCTGTCACCGTGGAAAACGTCAAGCGATTCAACAGCTTCGCCGAGTTTTACCCGTATTACCTGGAGGAGCACGGCAACAGCACCTGCCGGCGCCTGCATTTTATCGGCACTACACTGGTGATCGGCATCCTGGCCTACGCCATCGGCCGAGGCTCGCCAGGCCTGTTGCTGGCCGTGCCGATCGCCGGCTACAGCTTCGCCTGGATCGGCCATTTCTTCTTCGAGAAGAACCGTCCGGCCACCTTCCAGCACCCGTTTTACAGCCTGCTCGGTGATTTTGTGATGTATCGCGACATGATCCTGGGCAAAGTGGCGTTCTAGGCACGGTCGATATAAAAGTCTATTTGTCATTTATAGTGCTGTATCCTGCCAAGGCTTTTTGAGAGCGCGCAATCACCTGCGATTGAAACAGACCTTGCGAGGAGCGACGACGATGCACGAGATACCTAATCTCCCCTTCCCAAGCCTGCAGCCTACAGAGCAGCCAGCACCGCAACAGGCCAGCGACACACGGCCCGAAGCCAAAGAAGCAAAACCAGTCGACAGCGAAAGCCAGGACTGACGCCGTACCAGACCGTGTGGAAAGCGCAGCTTTGAGCGCTTTCCACACTGCCTGAATCATTCGAGACCCCCGTAAAAATGACCGATACCCCGGATACCGCCGTACTCGACGCTGCCCTGCAGATGGTCGAGGTCTGGAACCGCCTCAGCGCGGACAAACAAGCCGTGTTGCTCAAGCGCTTCGGCACCCAGGAAAACGCCCTGGCCGCCCTGGTCACCACCCAATTGCTGGCCCCTGAGCAAGCCTGAAGCGTTCCTGCGCTGAGGTTTTTGCGCTTTAGCGCCCTGCGCGAGCCAAACCACCGGTATCATTAGCAGCCTATCTTTACCTGCTGCGACAGTGGACCTCTCCCATGCCAGATACCCAGCGACCCATGGCGGTCACGCTGCAAGTCGTTTCCATCGTGCTGTTCACCTTTATCGGCTACCTGAACATCGGCATCCCCCTGGCGGTGTTGCCGGGCTATGTGCATAGCCAACTGGGCTATGGCGCGGTTATCGCCGGGCTGGTGATCAGCGTGCAATACCTGGCGACCCTGCTGAGCCGTCCGTATGCCGGCAAAATCATCGATAACCTGGGCAGTAAGCGCGCGGTGCTCATCGGTCTGGTCGGTTGCGGCTTGAGCGGCGTGTTCATGTTGCTCGCCGCCGGTTTTTCCAGCCTGCCGGCCTTCAGTCTCGGTTGTCTGCTGATCGGTCGACTGGTGCTGGGCAGCGCTGAAAGCCTGGTGGGTTCCGGGGCGATTGGTTGGGGCATAGGGCGTGTCGGTGCGGCGAATACCGCCAAGGTCATCTCGTGGAACGGCATCGCCAGCTATGGCGCGCTGGCCGTCGGGGCACCGCTGGGCGTGCTGCTGGTCAGCCGGTTCGGCCTGTGGAGCATGGGCGTCAGCATCATTGTGCTGGCGCTTGTGGGCGTGCTGTTGGCGTGGAACAAAGAAGCGGCGCCGATTGTGGCCGGTGTACGCCTGCCGTTCATGAATGTGCTGGGCCGCGTACTGCCCCACGGTTGCGCATTGGCGCTGGGCTCCATCGGCTTTGGCACCATTGCCACCTTTATCACCCTGTATTACACCACCCAGCACTGGGACAACGCGGTATGGGCACTGAGCCTGTTCGGTGCCAGTTTTATCGGCGCGCGCCTGCTGTTCGGCAATCTGATCAACCGGATCGGCGGTTTCCGCGTGGCAATCGCCTGCCTGTCGGTTGAGATACTGGGGCTGCTGTTGCTGTGGCTGGCGCCGGATGCTCCCTGGGCGCTGGCCGGCGCGGCCTTGAGCGGCTTCGGTTTTTCCCTGGTGTTTCCGGCGCTGGGGGTTGAGGCCGTCAACCTGGTGCCGGCCTCCAGCCGTGGTGCGGCGGTGGGCGCTTATTCGTTGTTCATTGACCTGTCACTGGGGATCACCGGCCCACTGGCCGGCGCCGTCGCGGCAGGTTTCGGCTTTGCGTCGATCTTCCTCTTCGCCGCCCTCGCCGCCTGCGGTGGCTTGTTGCTGAGCCTCTATCTGTATCGCCAGGCACCTCAGGCCCGCGAGTCTCGCGACGCTTAAAAGTCGACCTTGCCACGCCCGGCCTTGATGCTGCCGCGCTTGGTTTTTGACTCCAGCCGGCGCTTCTTTGAACCCAGGGTGGGTTTGGTCGGCCGGCGCTTCTTTTCGACCTTGGTGGCGCTGAGGATCAATTCCACCAGACGCTCCAGCGCATCCGCACGGTTCTGTTCCTGGGTCCGGTATTGCTGGGCCTTGAGCACCAGCACGCCCTCGCTGGTGATGCGGCTGTCACGCAGCGCCAGCAGGCGCTCCTTGTAGAACTGCGGCAACGACGACGCCGGAATGTCAAAGCGCAGGTGCACCGCACTCGACACCTTGTTGACGTTCTGCCCGCCGGCGCCCTGGGCGCGAATGGCGGTCAGTTCGATCTCGGCGTCAGGCAGGTGCACATTGTTGGAAATTACCAGCATCAATCAAAAACCCTAGGCAACGGACAAGCCCAACTCAGACAACAACATCGACGCCTGGGCTTTGGAAATCACGGCGCCTTTGAACAGTTTGGCATCATTGAGACGAAAGCCGCTCAAATCTGCACCACGCAGGTCGGCACCGGCAAAATTGGCACCGTTGATACGGGCATGGGCCAGGCTGCAATCCACCAGCTCTGCCTTGCGAAAGTCGGCATCCGACAAATCGCTATCGGAAAAATCCAGGTTGTTAAGCAGGGTTCGGGCAAACGACAACCCGGACAAAAAGGCGCTGTTGAGCAGGCTTTCGCTGAAGCTCAGGCCGAGGGACGCGCAATGGGTGAAGTTGGCGCCGGTCAGCTTGCACTGGGTGAAATTCGCCTGGGACAGCTTGCTGCGCTGCCAGCGCGTGTTGTTCAGGTCGCAACTGCTGAACTGCGCTTCCAACAGGTTCGCGGCCTCGAAGATGGCGTGGCCGGCCCGGCAGCTTTTCCATTGCGTGCCTTCCAGGCGCGAACCGAGGAAGGACGTCTGGGTCAGAATGCACCGCTCAAACACCCAGTGGTCCAATTGCATGCGCGACAGATCGGCACCACTCAGGTCGACGCCGAGCAAGCGCAAAGGGCTGCGGTGCTGCTCGATCAGGTCTTCCAGCGCGTCGCGCTGCAGGGCGCCGCCGTCAATCTCGGTGTGCTGCATAGGGCCTCCGGGCAAGGATCGATAAAAACGGGGGGTGGAGTCTAACCTGCCCGCGCCCACAAAAAACCCGGCACACGGCCGGGTTTTCCATTTACCGGAACCGTCCTACTCCAGAACCGTCCTTGCTGTGCTCAAGGCCGCTTGCGCCTTGCGCTTGTTCTTGATCCAGTAGCACACCCCCATGAACGCCACCCACACCGGGATCGCATACACCGACACCTGGATCCCCGGAATCATCAGCATGATCGCCAGGATAAACACCACGAACGCCAGGCAGATAAAGTTGCCGTAGGGATACCACAGCGCCTTGAACAACGGCACCTGGCCGGTACGGTCCATGTGCTGGCGGAACTTGAAGTGGGAATAACTGATCATCGCCCAGTTGATCACCAACGTGGCTACCACCAGGGACATCAGCAACTCCAGCGCATGCTGCGGGATGAAGTAGTTCATCAGCACCGCCACCAGGGTCACTGCCGCCGACGCGAGGATCGAACGCACCGGTACGCCGCGCTTGTCGATCTTCGCCAGGGCCCTGGGTGCATCGCCCTGCTCGGCCATGCCCAGCAACATGCGGCTGTTGCAGTAGGTGCCGCTGTTGTACACCGACAGCGCTGCGGTCAACACCACGAAGTTGAGGATATGCGCGGCCGTTTTACTGCCCAGCATCGAGAACACCTGGACGAACGGGCTGCCACTGTAGGGATCGCCGGAGGCGTTAAGGGTGGCCAGCAGGCTGTCCCACGGGATCAGCGACAACAGCACCACCAGGGCACCGATGTAGAAAATCAGGATGCGGTAGATCACCTGATTGATGGCCTTGGGGATTACCGTGCGTGGCTGGTCGGCTTCGGCAGCGGTAAACCCGAGCATTTCCAGGCCGCCGAAGGAGAACATGATGATCGCCATGGCCATCACCAACCCACCCACGCCATGGGGGAAAAAGCCGCCGTGCTCCCACAGGTTGGTCACCGAAGCCTGCGGCCCGCCGCTGCCGCTGACCAGCAGATAGCTGCCCAGGGCGATCATGCCGACAATCGCCACCACCTTGATGATCGCAAACCAGAACTCGGCCTCACCGAAGACTTTGACATTGGCCAGGTTGATCAGGTTGATCAGCACGAAGAAGGCCGCCGCCGAGGCCCAGGTCGGAATCTGCGGCCACCAGAAGTGCACGTATTTACCGACGGCCGTCAGCTCCGACATGCCCACCAGGATGTACAGGATCCAGCAGTTCCAGCCCGACAGGAAGCCGGCAAACCCGCCCCAGTATTTATGGGCGAAATGGCTGAAGGAGCCGGCGACCGGCTCTTCGACGATCATTTCACCGAGTTGGCGCATGATCATGAAGGCGATAAAGCCGCAGATGGCATAGCCCAGGATCATCGACGGGCCGGCGGACTTGAGCACACCGGCCGAGCCGAGGAACAGGCCGGTGCCGATGGCGCCACCGAGGGCGATCAACTGGATATGCCGATTTTTCAGGCCGCGTTTCAGCTCGCCTGAAGAGGAATGGGGTCCACTCATGAAAAGAGTCTCACGCAAGGTTTGAGAATGTTGAATGCAGGTTGCTGCGTTGAATTACCGCCTCAAGCAGCGCCGCTCAAACCCCAGCGCAGGTACCAGGAGTACAGCGTCTTTCTAACGGTCATGCGTCACCTGTTTGTTTTTATCTGTGACGAAATCGAACCCGTCTGGCTCGTGGCCAGGCGGAGTGATCAGGGAAGGTAAACCCTGGGGTCTTGGCCTTTTGCGTGGTTACGCAAAGGGGGGTCACAGTAAAACGCGGCGCATTGTACACCGCTCGACAGGTTCGGCACGCACCACCAACGCGCACTCGGCAATCTGTCAGGTATTCCTTACAGGGATTTTCTACCCAGCGTTACGCGACTATCGTCGTAAACCTGACGTTACAGTGCGGAACGTTGTCTTTACGGCCACGCTCAGGGGGTGGTCTACGGAAAATTGTCGGTCAGACCTGACTGAAGAATCGGTTCAGCCAATCAACTGTTTTTTCTCGATAAAAAATCTCTTCAAAAAAACCGAAGAAAAAGTCCAAATGAAACCGTGTCAATAAATATTTTGCATTTTGAAACACTCTCTCCTAGGTTCTCTGCACTTGCCCGCGAAGCCCGTTGGCAAGCCGTTCTCAAACAACGTCCTCTAGGAGATACACCATGCAAGCACTGGAAAAAGACCTGGAAACCGAACTGCAACTCGACGATTGGTTTGAAGCGCCGACCCATGAGGCCGCCGTTGAAATGATGCAAGCCGACGCCGTTGTGCCATTTGGCACCGCGATGTGGCCGTTCTAATACCCGGCAGGCATCCGGCAGGTGCCGTGCACGGCACCTGCCCCCTTACCCAAGGCACCGAAGGACTCCCGTCATGGACAAGGCCCGCGCCGTCGAACACTTTCTTTACTACCTCGCTCATCACCCGGCCCTCCAAGGCCTGAGCCGCCCTACCGTACTGCTGGGCCATACCGAACGCTACGACGCCATCGCCCAGGCAATCACCCACGGCTGCGCCGCCCGTTTCAATTTCCAGGTGCAGCGCCTGGACCTGAGCGCCAGTGAAACCCTGGCCCAGGCCATCGAAGCCTGCGACCTGTACCTGTTTCTCTACGATTCCTCGACCCTGCCCAACCCCCGAGCCGAAGGCCCGGATTTTATTCGCGCATTGCAGGGCGTGATGGCCGAACATTGGAAAAAGTCGCTGTTGTTCAAGGATTATGGTGACTACTTCTACGACACCTTCAGCGTCGAACCGCAGCGCATAGCCGACCTCAACGCCACCTTGATCCGGCGCATGTCCGAGGCCACCGTGCTGAGCTTCACCGACAAGCACGGCTCACGCCTTGAAGCCCCCATGAGCAGCATCAAGAAGTGGACCAATATCAACGGCGTCGGCAACCACGACCTGGCCCCGGGCGAGATCGCCACCCACAGCGAGGCTATCAACGGGCAAGTGCGGTTTGTCGGGACGTTCCTCAGCACCATCCCCTTTGCGCGTAAATACGGCGTGCTGGAGTCACCCCTGGAACTGTGGATCGAGAACTCCACCATCTGCAGCGTGGCCAGCGACGTGCCGGGGTTGGTGGATGACTTCAACAAGTACCTCAATGCCAACCCGTCCAACCGCCGCGTGGAAGAACTGGGCATCGGCACCAATGAAGGCGTGAAGGATTTGTACGCGCGCAATGCAGGCTTTGAAGAACGCCATTGCGGGTTGCATCTGGGCTTGGGCGGCGGGCAGAAAGGCAGTCACCACCTGGACCTGATCTTTGCCAGCGGGGTGTTGGCGCTGGATGACAAGCCGGTATTTGATGGGACGTTTGCCTTCTGAGCAAAGCACTCGAAAACACCGGAGATCCAACTGTGGGAGGGGGCTTGCCCCCGATTGCAGTGTGTCAGCCTCAGTATCTGTCACTGATGCACCACTATCGGGGCATAGGTATCTACACCACTCTGTAGCCCCCAAACGTAACCACGATGCGAAGCGAGTCGCTCTTGATCTTGATCTTGATCTGCTTTTGATCTCAGGCGCCCCGTTAAACCACGCTGGCCGAACGCAGGCTT
>NZ_CVTO01000099.1:166467-177414 GCF_900004715.1 Pseudomonas sp. 24 E 13 | reverse complement strand
GGGCAAGCCCCCTCCCACATTTGGACCTCGGAGCGTCAGGTAGATACGCGTTAGCTCCCTCGCCACAGGTACGGTGTCGCACCAAAATTGTGTAGATACCTATGGCTATCGGGGGCAAGCCCCCTCCCACAGTTGATTGCATTTCAAATTTAGAGGAAAAAAAAGCCAACCCCAGGGTTGGCTTTTTTATGCAGCGGCTACGGCCTCACTGCGGCTTCTTACGACCAAAACCCGGACGCTGACCGGACCCCGCCGGAGCGCCACGGCGCTTGCCCGACGGCTCGTCAGCCACCAGCTTCGGGCCAGGGCGCTTGTTCGCCGCTGGCTTGGCCGGACGCTTGGTGCTGGCGTTGTCGGCCGGACGGTCGGCTTCACCACGGTTGCTGCGACCACCCGACGGAGCCGGACGCGGGGCGCGTGGAGCACGCTCGCCTTCCTGGCGCGATGGCGCGGTTGGACGGCGCTCACCTTCAATCTGCGGCTCGCGGGAAATACGCCCGCCGGTTGCCGGTGCATTCAACGCCGGGCGCAGGGTGCGGGCAACGCGCTCGGTACGCGGCACAGGGCGCGACGATTTACGCTGCATACGCTCAAGCTTGTCTTTGCTCTTGGCGTTCATCTGCGGCATCGCGACCGGCGTCAGGCCGACTTCGGCGCTGAGGATGTCGACTTCGTACTGGCTCATTTCGCGCCAGCGCCCCATCGGCAGGTCGGAGTTGAGGAACACCGGGCCGAAACGCACGCGTTTCAGGCGGCTGACCACCAGGCCCTGGGATTCCCACAGGCGACGGACTTCACGGTTGCGGCCTTCCATCACCACGCAGTGGTACCAGTGGTTGAACCCTTCGCCACCCGGCGCCTGCTTGATGTCGGTGAACTTGGCCGGGCCGTCTTCAAGGACCACACCGGCTTTCAAGCGCTCGATCATCTCGTCATCGACTTCGCCACGTACGCGCACGGCGTATTCGCGGTCCATCTCGTAGGAGGGGTGCATCAGGCGGTTGGCCAATTCACCGTCGGTGGTGAACATCAGCAAACCGGTGGTGTTGATGTCCAAGCGACCGATGTTGATCCAGCGGCCTTCCTTGGGCTTGGGCATCTTGTCGAACACGGTCGGACGGCCTTCCGGGTCGTCACGGGTGCAGATCTCGCCGTCGGGCTTGTTGTACATGATCACGCGGCGTACCGATTCGGCGGCTTCTTCGCGCTTGATGACCTTGCCATCGATGGTGATCGCGTCATGCAGGTCGACGCGCTGGCCGAGGGTGGCCTCGACGCCGTTGACCTTGATTCGCTTCTGGGTGATCCAGGCTTCGACGTCGCGGCGCGAGCCCACGCCGATACGCGCCAGCACCTTTTGCAGTTTTTCGCCTGCTGGGCCGATTTCCTGGCTGTCGTTCTGGTCTTTGTCGTTCATCTTAAGCACCTCCCGGTGGGTCGATTCAGGCGTGGCCTGAAGAGTGTTGAAAGCGGGGCTTTGGCCGAATAGGTCGGCAAAGGGTCGCGAATCATACGCGCATGGCGCGTGTTGCGCATCAGAGAGTAGTCGATAACACCCAAGTCATTTGCTTTTCCGCCGACCGGTGGCGCCCAACGCCAGCAAGCGCAGTTCGGCTTCGGCCAGCACGGTGCGCTTGTCGACTTTGTCGAGTTTCTTCCAGGCGCGGATTTCACGCTTGCTACGGCCACAGCCGACGCAGATGTCGTCGCTGAACTTGCAGATGCTGATGCAGGGGTCTTTGGTCGAAGTCATAGTTGCTCTCGGACAACGGCGATCAAAATGTGGGAGGGGGCTTGCCCCCGATTACGGTGTATCAGTGATGGTTATGCTGACTGACACACTGCAATCGGGGGCAAGCCCCCTCCCACATTGGATCTTGTCAGTCTTCGAGTTGGCGGCGTTCGTTTTCGATCGCCTCGGCCAGCGCCCGGGCCTCGTCTTCCTCGTCGCTCAGCGGCGGCTGCTCAAGGGCCGCCACGGCGGCCAGCAGTTTTTCGCGGGCATCGGCGACGCCGAGGATATCTTCTTCGACGTCGGGCTCGGGCTCAACGTTCACCTCGGTTTGCGGCTCAGCGGCGCCGTCACGCAGCAAATCATCAAAGTCGGTCTTGATGCCTTGCTCCATGTCGTCCAGTTCCAGCAGCAAGGTATGGAAACTGGTTTCGTCCTTGGGCTCCTCCGGCTCGGCACTGGCGTCGGCCAGTTCCTGCAGGCTCTGCGGCACCGGCGCGTCGTCGAAGTCCAGCACCGGCTCGGCTTCCATCTCGCGCAGCTCGGCCAACGGCGGCAGGTCGTCGAGGTTCTTCAGGTTGAAGTGGTCGAGGAACACTTTGGTGGTGGCGAACATCGCCGGTTTGCCGGGCACGTCACGGTAGCCGACGATGCGGATCCACTCGCGTTCCAGCAGCGTCTTGACGATATGGCTGTTGACCGCCACGCCCCGCACATCTTCGATCTCGCCCCGGGTGATCGGCTGGCGATAGGCGATCAACGCCATGGTCTCCAGCATCGCCCGTGAATAACGCTGCGGGCGTTCCTCCCACAAGCGTCCCACCCACGGGGAAAATTTCTCGCGGATCTGCAGGCGATACCCCGACGCCACTTCACGCAACTCAAAGGCACGACCGTCGCAGGACTTGCGCAGGATCTCCAGCGCCTTCTTGAACACAGGCGGTTCGGGGCGTTCGGCTTCTTCAAAAAGTTCGAACAGGCGCTCCAGGGATTGCGGCTTGCCCGAGGCCAGGAGGAAAGCTTCCAGCAAGGGCGCCAGTTCGCGGGGTTCAGTCAGATTCATCGATTCAGCTCGTTATTCGGCTCGCGCCCGCACATGGATAGCCGCAAACGGCTCATTCTGGACCAGCTCGACCAAGGACTCCTTGACCAGCTCCAGGATCGCCATGAAGGTCACCACCACGCCCAGGCGCCCTTCTTCTGCGGTGAACAGTTCGACAAACGGCACAAACCCGCCGCCCTTGAGGCGCTCCAGCACATCGCTCATACGCTCGCGGGTGGACAGGGCTTCGCGGCTGACCTGGTGGCTTTCGAACATGTCGCCACGGCGCAGCACCTCGGCCATGGACATCAGCAGTTCTTCCAGGCTGACGTCAGGCAACAGCTTGCGCGCGCGCGCCTCGGGCGCGTCCAGCTTGGGCACCACCACATCGCGGCCTACCCGACTCAAACCGTCGATACCTTCGGCCGCAGCCTTGAAGCGCTCGTATTCCTGCAAGCGACGGATCAGTTCGGCGCGCGGGTCATCTTCTTCGGCTTCGACCGCTTCCGAGCGCGGCAGCAGCATGCGCGACTTGATCTCGGCGAGCATGGCGGCCATCACCAGGTATTCGGCGGCCAGTTCCAGGCGCACCGACTGCATCAATTCGACATAGCCCATGTACTGCCGGGTGATTTCCGCCACGGGAATATCGAGGATGTTGATGTTCTGTTTGCGAATCAGGTACAGCAGCAAGTCCAGCGGGCCTTCGAAGGCCTCGAGAAAGACCTCCAGGGCGTCGGGCGGGATGTACAAATCCAGCGGCATTTCCATGACCGCCTGGCCATAGACCATGGCAAATGGCAGTTCCTGCTGGGCGCCCGCCTGGGGATCGACGGTTTCCACGACCGACATTCAGGCCTCGACCATAAACGGCGTAGGGTCGCCGCAGCCCACACGGATCACTTCAGGCTCGCCGTCGGCCAGGTTGATCACGGTAGACGCCTTGCCGCCCCCGAAGCCGCCGTCGATGATCAGATCCACCTGCTTCTCCAGCAACTGGCGCATTTCATACGGGTCTTCCAGCGGTTCGGTATCGCCCGGCATGATCAACGACACGCTCATCAGCGGCTCGCCCAGCTCGGCCAAAAGCGCCAGGGCGATCGGGTGTTCCGGCACGCGCAGGCCGATGGTGCGCTTCTTCGGGTGCAGCAGCAGGCGCGGCACTTCGCGGGTGGCGTTGAGAATAAAGGTGTAGGGCCCCGGCGTGTGCGCCTTGAGCAAGCGGAAGGTGCCCGTGTCGACCTTGGCGAACAGCCCCAACTGCGACAAGTCGCTGCAGATCAGCGCGAAGTTATGGTTCTTGTCCAGCTCACGCAGGCGTCTGACCCGCTCGACCGCGCCCTTGTCGCCGATCTGGCAACCGATGGCGTAGGACGAATCAGTTGGATAGATCACCACGCCGCCGGCGCGAATGATCTCGACCGCCTGCTTGATCAGGCGCGCCTGGGGGTTTTCCGGATGAATCTGGAAGAATTGACTCACGTGTTCTACCTGTTCAGACGGTGGCAATAATGGGGTCATGCTTGAATCGCCCCCACAGCAGCGGCAGATCTTCCGGGACCTGGCGATACTCGCCGATCTCGGACCAGCCGCCTGGGCCATGAAAATCACTGCCGGCACTGACCAGCAGACCAAATTCGCGCGCCAGGATCGCCAGGCTGCCAACCTGCTCGGCAGGTTGATGCCCGTTGACCACTTCGATCGCGTGGCCGCCCGCTCCAATATAGTCGCCGATCAGCTTGCGGCGCTTGCTGCGGGTGAAATCGTAATGCCAGGGATGCGCCAGGCTGACCCAGGCCCCGGAGGCCCGCAGGGTGCCGACGGTGTCTTCCAGGGTCGGCCAGTGTTGCTTCACATCGCCCAGCTTGCCCGCGCCCAACCATTTACGGAAGGCCTCGGCGCGATCCTTGACGAACCCCTCACGCACCATCCAGTCGGCAAAGTGCGGACGGGCCGGCGCGTTACCGCTGTCGCCCAGCTCCTGCTGGATGGCGCGGGCGCCGTCAAGGGCGCCAGGCATGCCTTTGAGGCTGAGCTTGCGGCTTATTTCTTCGGACCGCAGCCAGCGGCCATCGTGCAATTGGGCGATGGCGGCCACCAGGGCCGGGGCGTTCTGCTCGAAACCGTAGCCGAGCACATGAATGGTGGCGCCGCCCCAGGTGCAGGACAATTCCACGCCGTTGACCAGTTGCATGCCCAGTGCATGGGCCGCCGTGCGGGCCTCGTCGAGGCCTTCGAGGGTGTCGTGGTCGGTCAGCGACAGGACTCGCACGCCTTTTTCAAACGCACGCGCAACCAGTACCGCAGGCGCCAGGGCGCCGTCGGAGGCCGTGCTGTGGCAGTGCAAATCAACATTCACGGGAGTGTGTAACCTCAAGTCAGCTGGCGCTATCGCAACCAAGGATGTTTGTTATTATGCCGCCACATCCAGCTTCTGGCTCTTACTGTGAAACAATTCATCGACTTCATCCCGCTGTTGCTGTTTTTCATCGTTACCAAACTCGACCCCAGGGTCATCGACATCGCCGGTCACGAACTCTCGTTCGGCGGCATCTACAGCGCCACCGCCGTGCTGATCATCAGCTCCATCGTGGTTTACGGCGCCATCTTCATCTCCCAGCGCAAGCTGGAAAAAAGCCAGTGGCTGACCCTCGTCGCCTGCCTGGTATTCGGCGGCCTGACCCTGGCCTTCCACAGCGAAACCTTCCTCAAGTGGAAAGCCCCGGTGGTCAACTGGCTGTTCGCCCTGGTCTTCATCGGCAGCCACTTCATTGGTGATCGCCTGCTGATCAAGCGGATCATGGGCCACGCGCTGACCTTGCCGGAGCCGATCTGGGTACGCTTGAACGTGGCCTGGATCGTGTTCTTCATCTTCTGCGGTGCCGCCAACCTGTTCGTGGCGTTTACCTTTCAAGATTATTGGGTCGACTTCAAGGTGTTCGGCAGCCTGGCCATGACCCTGCTGTTCCTGGTCGGCCAGGGTATCTACCTGTCGCGCCACCTGCATGACACTGCCGCCACCACGCCGAAAACCGAGGACTGACATGCTCTACGCCATCATTGCCACCGATGTTGCCAACTCGCTGGAAAAACGCCTGAGCGTGCGCCCCGCCCATGTCGAACGCCTCAAGCAGTTGCAAACCGAAGGCCGCATCGTACTGGCCGGCCCGCACCCGGCCGTCGACAGCAACGACCCGGGCGACGCGGGTTTCACCGGCAGCCTGATCGTTGCCGAGTTCGCGTCCCTGGCCGATGCCCAGGCGTGGGCCAAGGCTGATCCTTATGTCGCGGCGGGTGTCTACGCTGATGTCGTGATCAAGCCGTTCAAGCAAGTCCTGCCCTGAGCCCGGTGGCGCCCGACCAAAACGCTTGGGCGCCCGCCTGATGGCTCATTATTCCCGGTAACCTGCCGATAACGTTCTGAATATTCGTGTGGAATCAGGAGTTCCGATGCGCTTACGTCAGTTGTGCCTGTTGGCAGTGTTAACCCTCGGCGCGATGGCCCAGGCTGAAGAGGCCTCCAATAGCGGCAGCGCCACGCCGCTGTCCTTGAGTCCCCACAGCCAGGTCACCGAACTGCAGCAACGTTTGAAAGAAAGCGAAGGGCTGCGTGAAGAACTGAGCAAGCAGCTGCAAAGCGCGCAAGCCACCCGCGAAAGCGCGCAACTGAGTCGTCTGCGCCAGGAGAACCAACGCCTGGCCCAGCAACTCAAAGAGACACAGGACGGCGCCTTGACCCGATGGTTGACCGAGCAGCAGCAGTGGTTTGTCACCGGTGCGGGCGTCGCACTGATCGCCCTGCTGTGTGGCATCTTCGCCAGCGGTGGGCACCGTCGTCGTCGACAATGGCTAAATTGAGTGAGTCATGAGCGAGCTGTTACTGATAGATGATGACCAGGAGCTCTGCGAGCTGCTGGTCAGTTGGCTGAGCCAGGAAGGTTTCCAGGTGCGCGCCTGCCATGACGGCTCCAGCGCCCGCAAGGCCCTGGCCGAAGCCGCTCCGGCGGCGGTGGTGCTCGACGTGATGCTGCCCGACGGCAGTGGACTGGAGTTGCTCAAGCAATTGCGCAACGACCACCCGGAGTTGCCGGTGCTGATGCTGTCGGCCCGGGGCGAACCCCTGGACCGCATCCTCGGCCTGGAACTGGGCGCCGACGATTACCTGGCCAAGCCTTGCGACCCGCGCGAACTCACTGCGCGCCTGCGCGCCGTACTGCGCCGCAGTCATCCGGCTGCGGTGTCGACCCAACTGGAGCTGGGCGACCTGTGCTTCAGCCCGGTGCGCGGGGTGGTCAGCATCGACGAACAGGAATTTACCCTGACGGTCTCCGAAAGCCGCCTGCTCGAGGCCTTGCTGCGCCAACCCGGCGAACCGCTGGATAAACAGGAACTGGCGCAGATCGCCCTGGGCCGCAAATTGACCCTGTACGATCGCAGCCTGGACATGCACGTGAGTAACCTGCGCAAGAAGATCGGCCCGCACCCGGACGGTCGACCGCGGATCGTGGCGCTGCGCAGTCGTGGTTACTACTACGCGCCTTGAGCGTGGGTGACGCGCAGCGTCACGGGATGCATTCCCACGCAGAGCGTGGGAACGATCGGGCCTTACCAAACCTTTACGCTCCGCTGACGGCGGCTGACCTTGCCCTGGGTAATCTACTCACATCCGGACTCACCGGAATAGAGACAGGAGAATCACCATGCGCAAGACCCTTATCGCTTTGATGTTCGCCGCTGCACTGCCTACCGTCGCCATGGCCGCCATGCCGGAAGGCCCAGGTCCAGGCCCAGGCCCAGGCCCGATGGGCGGTCCGGAAGGCCACATGATGGGTGGCCCGGGTCACGGTGAACACGGCCCGCGTGGTAAAGGCGGCCCGTTCCGCCAGCTGGATTTGAGCCCGGAACAACACGAGCAGATCCGCAAGCTGATGGGTGACCAATGGCACGCTCGCAAAGACCTGACCCGCAAGTACCTGGACAAACTGCCGGCCGCCGACCAGAAAGCCATGCAGGACGAGATCGCTGCCGGCAAGCAGAAAACCCAGGCCGATATCCGCGCCATCCTCAAGCCCGACCAGCAGAAGAAGTTCGACGAGATCGTCAAGCAACAAGAGCAGCGTCGTGCCGAATGGAAGGAATTCCAGGCCTGGAAAGCGCAACAGCCGCAAAAAGCGCAATAATGCTCCAGCGTTAACGCTCCCAGCCCAGTGGCCCCCGCCGCTGGGCTTTTCCTGTTTGAGGGTTTCCCGTGCGTTCATTGTTCTGGCGCATCCTGGCGAGTTTCTGGTTGGCCATCGCCCTGGTTGCGGGGTTGTCGATCCTGCTCGGGCATATGCTGAACCAGGACGCCTGGATTCTCAGCCGCCATCCCGGCCTCAACAATCTGGCGCAAGAGTGGACGCAACTCTACGAAGCCCAGGGCGAAGAGGCTGCCCAGGAGTTGCTGCAGCAACGCAAGCGCCAGTACCACATTGACGTGCAAGTGCTCAACGAGGGCGGCGAGCCGGTGGTACGCGGCACCTTCCCGCGCCGCGCCGCCGCCCTTGAAGCCCGGCAGAATGACAGCCAGGACAGCCACCTGCCCTGGCGCCGCCTGACCGCCGAATACACCAGCGAAAAAACCGGCGACACCTACCTGCTGATCTATCGCATTCCTCATCCGGAGCTGGACGCCTGGCACCGCAGCAGCCTGTTATGGCCGTTCAGCGCCCTGGCCATTGCCCTGGTGGTGCTGACGCTGTTCAGCCTGTTGGTGACGTTGTCCATCACCCGCCCGCTTAGCCGACTGCGCGGCGCGGTGCATGACCTGGGCCAGGCCACATATCAACAGAACAGCCTGGCGCAACTGGCCAACCGCCGCGATGAATTCGGCGTCCTGGCCACCGACTTCAACCGCATGGGCGCCCGCCTGCAAAGCCTGATCGGCAGCCAGCGCCAACTGTTGCGCGACGTCTCCCACGAACTGCGCTCGCCCCTGGCCCGCTTGCGTATCGCCCTGGCCCTGGCCGAACGCGCCAGCCCCGAAGATCGGGAAAAACTCTGGCCGCGCCTGACCCGCGAATGCGACCGCCTGGAAGCCTTGATCAGTGAGATTCTGGTCCTGGCCCGGGTGGATGCCGACAACGCCAGCGCCGAAGAGATCGACCTCAACCCATTGCTCAAGACCCTGCAAAAAGACGCCCAACTCAGCGCGCCGGAGCAAGAGGTGCAACTGACGGCTGAACCCGACCTGCGCCTCAAGGGCTGGCCGACCATGATCGAGCGCGCCGTGGACAACCTGCTGCGCAATGCCCAGCGTTTCAACCCGGCCGGCCAAGCCATCGAGTTGCACGCGCAGCGGCACGGTGAACGGATCCTGATCAGCGTGCGCGATCACGGCCCCGGCGTTGAAGCCGAGCACCTGAACCAACTGGGCGAGCCGTTCTACCGCGCACCCGGCCAGACCGCGCAAGGTCACGGCCTGGGCCTGGCGATCGCACGTCGCGCCGCCGAACGCCATGGCGGCCAACTGATCCTGGCCAATCATCAGGGCGGCGGCTTTGTCGCCAGTCTCGAACTGCCATTGGTGCCCGGGGTTGCCACACCGGCCTGACGATCTTCTATAGTGGCCCTTCTCTTATGGAGGGCCTTCGATGACTGACCTGCTGACACCCATCCAAGCCGCACTCGATCTGCCGCCTACCCCACTGACCCTGAGCGAGCCCGGCGCCCTGCCCTCGGCCTTTGCCGTGACTGACCTGGCCGCCGCCAGCATCGGCGCCGCCGGCCAGGCCGTTGCCGAGCTTATCCGTCAACAGACCGCACGCTTGCCGAGCATCAGCGTAGATCGTCGCCTCGCCTCGTTGTGGTTTTCCTCATCGATTCGCCCACTGGGCTGGCAAGTGCCGCCGCTGTGGGACCCGATAGCCGGTGACTACGCAAGCGCCGACGGCTGGATTCGCTTGCACACCAACGCGCCCCATCACCGCGCCGCGGCCGAACGGGTGTTGGGCAAGGTCACCGAACGCGCGCAAATGGCGCATAACGTCGCCAAGTGGAACGCCGCCGAACTGGAACAGGCGGTGGTCGACGAAGGCGGTTGCGCGGCGCAAATGCGCACCTGGCAAGCCTGGCAGGGCCACCCCCAGGGCTTGGCGGTGAATGCCGAGCCACTGATACAGCGGCAGGCCTTCGCCACCGCCGGCAACCAACCCTGGCTCGGCACCACGGCCCGACCGCTGGCCGGTATCAAGGTGCTGGATTTGACCCGCGTCCTGGCCGGCCCGGTCGCCAGTCGTTTTCTCGCGGGCCTGGGCGCAGACGTATTGCGCATCGACTCGCCGACCTGGGACGAACCCGGCGTGGTGCCGGAAATGACCCTGGGCAAGCGCTGCGCGCGTCTTGACCTGAAGAGCGCCGAGGGTCGGCAGGTCTTCGAAGCGTTGCTCAGAAACGCCGACATTCTGTTCCACGGTTACCGCGCCGATGCGCTGGAGCAACTGGGCTACGCGAGCGACGCGCTGCAACGCATCGCGCCGGGCCTGATCGATGTCAGCCTCAATGCTTACGGCTGGAGCGGCCCGTGGCGCAATCGGCGCGGCTTTGACAGCCTGGTGCAGATGAGCAGCGGGATTGCCGAGGCCGGGATGGCCTGGAAACAGGTGGATAAGCCGTCGCCGCTGCCGGTGCAGGCGCTGGACCACGCGACCGGGTACCTGATGGCGGCCAGTGCGATCCAAGCCTTGAGCGAACGCTTGAAGTCCGGGCGCGGGGGTACGGCGCGATTGTCGCTGGCCCGTACGGCGAAGTTATTGGTGGATGCGGGGCAGGTGCCGGAGCAACCGGCGTTGCGGGCCGAAGATGCGTGTGATCAAGGCCTGGTGGTGGAACAGACCGCCTGGGGCCCGGCGCATCGACTGCTGGCGCCGCTGACGATCAGCGGTACGCCGCTGCAATGGGATTTGCCGGCGGGGGAATTGGGGTCACACCGAGCGCAGTGGTGATCTGAAGACCGCCATCGGGGGCAAGCCCCCTCCCACTTTTGAATGGGTTCACAAATCAAAATGTGGGAGGGGGCTTGCCCCCGATGGCGGCCTCTGGGCCGACCGGGATGTTGGATCAGATCGAGTACATATCCGTTTCTGTGGTAACGGCCACTTAGGGTTCCGCCCTGACGGCGGCTCACTTTTGAAAA
>NZ_CVTO01000099.1:104056-166363 GCF_900004715.1 Pseudomonas sp. 24 E 13 | reverse complement strand
AGAGCGGCTCGCTTCGCATCGTGGTTACGGTTGGGCGCTGCTGAGTTGTGTAGATACCTATGCCCCGATGGGGCCAGTACACCCACTATCAATTTCCGACATGTCACAACGACAACACCCCACTGTACAGCCCGTAGGCCGCCACTGCGGCGCCTGCCAGTACACACCCGAAAATGCCTTTTTCCACCGGGGTGAACAACGCCTGGCCCTGCTCGCGCCTGGCCTGGGCGAACAGAATCACACCGGGGGCATACAACAGCGCCGACAGCAGCAGGTATTTCAGGCCGCCGGCATACAAAAGCCATACGGCGTAAGCCAGGGCAATCAGGCCCACCAGCAAGTCCTTGATGCGCCGACGCTGGGCGCCTTCGTAGGTTTCCCCACGCCCGCTCAACAGCACCGCATAGGCCGCCGACCATAGGTACGGCACCAGAATCATCGACGATGCCAGGTAAATCAGGGTGGTGTAGGTACTGGCTGAAAACAGCGTGATGACCAGGAAAACCTGGATCACCACGTTGGTCAGCCACAGCGCGTTGACCGGCACCTGGTTGGCATTTTCCTTCTTCAGGAACGCCGGCATGGTCTTGTCCTGGGCGGTGGCGTAGAGGATTTCCACACAGCAACGCCCACGACAGCAGCGCCCCCAGCAACGAAACCGCCAGGCCGAGGCTGATCAATATCGCCCCCCAGGGCCCGACGATATGTTCCAGCACCCCGGCCAGGGAGGGGTTTTGCAATTGCGCCAGTTCCGGCTGGCTCATGATCCCCAGGGACAGCACATTCACCAGCACCAGCAGCGCCAGCACACCGAGAAACCCAATCACCGTGGCACGGCCCACGTCCGCGCGTTTCTCGGCCAGCGCCGAGTAGACGCTGGCACCTTCAATACCGATGAACACAAACACCGTGACCAGCATCATGTGGCGCACCTGCTCCGTCACACTGCCCATTTGCGGGTTGCCCAGGCCCCAGATATCGCGACTGAAGATGTCGGCCTTGAACGCCACGGCGGCAATCACGATAAACATCAGCAGCGGCACAATTTTCGCCACCGTGGTGACCTGGTTGATGAACGCCGCCTCCTTGATCCCGCGCATCACCAGAAAATGCACGGCCCACAGCAACACGGATGCACAGCCGATGGCCAGCGGCGTATTACCCTGGCCGAACACCGGGAAAAAGTAGCCGAGGGTGCTGAACAGCAACACGAAGTACCCGACGTTGCCCATCCACGCGCTGATCCAGTAACCCCAGGCGGACGAAAACCCCATGTAGTCGCCAAACCCGGCCTTGGCGTAGGCGTACACGCCGGAATCCAGTTCCGGCTTGCGGTTGGCCAGGGTCTGGAATACGAAGGCCAGGGTCAGCATGCCGACCGCGGTGATCGCCCAGCCGATCAGCACAGCGCCCACGCCAGCGCGTGCGGCCATGTTCTGCGGCAGGGAAAAGATCCCACCGCCGATCATCGAACCCACCACCAAGGCGATCAGGGCACCGAGCCGAAGTTTCTGCGCGGGCT
This sequence comes from Pseudomonas sp. 24 E 13, assembly GCF_900004715.1. Classification (NCBI taxonomy): domain Bacteria; kingdom Pseudomonadati; phylum Pseudomonadota; class Gammaproteobacteria; order Pseudomonadales; family Pseudomonadaceae; genus Pseudomonas; species Pseudomonas sp. 24 E 13. Next base: position 164,841 of record NZ_CVTO01000099.1, on the reverse strand, counting down.
GGGACATTGAAGTTCCTCGAATAAGTTTCTCAGCAGACACTTGGGCACACTATCAATTCAATTAATGCATGCAGCGCACTCATAACATAAAGGCATGTAAACACAGCAAGTTCAGGCGTATTTAGAATTTAAATAAGCGCGACATGACGCAGTCGTCAAACTTCATTAAGAAGTTTGCACATTCGCGAATACGAACTAGCGTCATACATCCACGCCACACCAAATGATTAATCAACACGCAAGAAGCGCTCTGCAAAGCGCTTCTTCGGGATTTTCATCGTCCCACGAACTTCCATGCCAAGTCATTAATTTACAATGGAATGTGCCAATGAAGCGATATGAGTCAGCTATTTGATTAGCCCACGGAATTATTCTGTGATCTCTCTCTCCTGCATTGGAGTCACACAATGTCTGATTCACCCGGAAAACTAAGGCTTGGCGCACTGGTTGCACTCGTGGTGGGCTCGATGATTGGCGGTGGGATCTTCTCATTGCCGCAAAACATGGCCGCCAGTGCCGACGTCGGCGCGGTATTGATTGGCTGGGTGATTACCGCGATCGGCATGTTGACCCTCGCCTTCGTGTTCCAGACCCTCGCCAACCGCAAGCCAAACCTGGACGGCGGTGTCTACGCCTACGCCAAGGCCGGCTTCGGCGACTACATGGGGTTCTCGTCCGCCTGGGGTTACTGGATCAGTGCCTGGCTGGGCAACGTCGGGTACTTCGTACTGCTGTTCAGCACCCTCGGTTACTTTTTCCCGATCTTTGGCGAAGGCAACACCCTCGCCGCCGTGATTGGCGCGTCGGTGTTGCTGTGGGCCGTGCATTTCCTGGTGCTGCGCGGGATCAAGGAAGCGGCGTTCATCAATCTGGTGACCACCGTCGCCAAGGTGGTGCCACTGGTGCTGTTCGTGTTGATCGCGCTGTTCGCGTTCAAGCTGGACATCTTCACCGCTGACATCTGGGGCGTGAAAAACCCGGACCTGGGCAGCGTGATGAACCAGGTGCGCAACATGATGCTGGTCACCGTGTGGGTGTTCATCGGTATCGAGGGCGCGAGCATCTTCTCGTCCCGGGCGGAAAAACGCAGCGACGTCGGCAAGGCCACCGTGATCGGTTTTATCACCGTGCTGCTGTTCCTGATGCTGGTGAACGTGCTGTCCCTGGGGATCATGACCCAGCCGGAACTGGCCAAGCTGCAGAACCCGTCGATGGCCGCCGTGCTGGAGCATGTGGTGGGCCACTGGGGCGCGGTGCTGATCAGCGTCGGCTTGATCATTTCCCTGCTGGGCGCGTTGCTGTCATGGGTGCTGCTGTGTGCGGAGATCATGTTCGCCGCCGCCAAGGACCACACCATGCCGGCGTTTCTGCGCCGCGAAAACGCCAACCACGTGCCGGTCAACGCCCTGTGGCTGACCAACGCGATGGTGCAACTGTTCCTGATCATCACGCTGTTTTCCGCCAGCACTTACCTGTCGCTGATCTACCTCGCCACCTCGATGATCCTGGTGCCCTACCTGTGGTCGGCGGCCTACGCCCTGCTGCTGGCGGTACGCGGCGAAACCTACGAGAACGCCTTCAAAGAGCGACGCAAAGACCTGTTCATCGGCGCCCTCGCGCTGATCTATGCGATCTGGCTGCTCTACGCCGGCGGCACCAAATACCTGCTGCTTTCGGCCCTGCTCTACGCCCCCGGCGCGATCCTGTTCGCCAAGGCCAAGCGTGAGCTGGGCAAACCGATATTCACCAACGTCGAGAAGCTGATTTTCACCGCAGTGGTCATTGGCGCCCTGGTGGCGGCCTATGGGCTCTACGACGGCTTCCTGACCCTGTAATTGTTGTTCACTGGAGGATCTGTAATGACCACGGAAAAAGTGAAATACGGCGTCCATTCCGAAGCCGGCAAACTGCGCAAAGTCATGGTGTGCTCCCCAGGCCTGGCCCATCAGCGGCTGACCCCCAACAACTGCGACGAACTGCTGTTCGATGACGTGCTCTGGGTGGCCCAGGCCAAACGCGACCACTTCGACTTCGTCACCAAGATGCGCGAGCGGGACATTGATGTGCTGGAAATGCACAACCTGCTGACCGACATCGTCGCCATCCCCGAAGCGCTGGACTGGATTCTGCAGCGCAAGATCACCGCCAATACGGTTGGCCTGGGCCTGGTCGAAGAGGTCGGTTCCTGGCTGCGCAGCCTGGAGCCGCGCAAGATCACCGAGTTCCTGATCGGTGGCGTGTCGGCCGATGATCTGCCGAGCAGCTTCGGTGGCAGGACCATCGAGATGTTCCGCGACTTCCTCGGCCACGCCAGTTTCATCCTGCCGCCGCTGCCCAATACCCAGTTCACCCGCGACACCACCTGCTGGATCTACGGCGGCGTGACGCTCAACCCGATGTACTGGCCGGCGCGACGCCAGGAAACCCTGCTGGCCAGCGCCATCTATAAGTTCCACCCGGAATTCACCAACGCCGACTTCCAGATCTGGTACGGCGACCCCGACCAGGACCACGGCGCCGCCACGCTGGAAGGCGGTGACGTGATGCCAATCGGCAACGGCGTGGTGTTGATCGGCATGGGCGAACGCTCGTCGCACCAGGCCATCGGCCAACTGGCGCGCAATCTGTTCAAGAACAACGCGGTGGAACGGGTGATCGTCGCCGGCCTGCCCAAATCCCGCGCGGCGATGCACCTGGACACGGTGTTCAGCTTCTGCGACCGCGACCTGGTCACCGTCTTCCCCGAAGTGGTCAACCAGATCGTGCCCTTCACCCTGCGCCCTGACGAGAGCAAGCCGCACGGTATCGATATCCAACGCGAGAAAACCAACTTCCTCGAGACCGTCGCCGCAGCGCTCAACCTCAAGGCCCTGCGTGTGGTCGAGACCGGCGGCAACAGCTTCGCCGCCGAACGCGAGCAGTGGGATGACGGCAACAACGTGGTGGCCGTGGAACCTGGCGTGGTGATCGGCTACGACCGCAACACCTACACCAATACCCTGCTGCGCAAGGCCGGGGTGGAAGTCATCACCATCAGCGCCGGTGAACTGGGCCGAGGCCGTGGCGGCGGCCACTGCATGACCTGCCCGATCATCCGCGACCCTATCGACTATTAAGGAGATTCCATCATGGCTTTCAATATGCGCAACCGCAGCCTGCTGTCGCTGATGCACCACACCACCCGCGAGTTGAACTACCTGCTGGACCTGTCCCGCGACCTCAAGCGCGCCAAGTACACCGGCACCGAGCGTGCACACCTCAAAGGCAAGAACATCGCGCTGATCTTTGAAAAAACCTCGACCCGCACCCGTTGCGCGTTCGAAGTGGCGGCTCATGACCAGGGCGCCCACGTCACCTACATCGACCCGGTGTCGTCGCAGATCGGCCACAAGGAAAGCATGAAAGATACGGCCCGTGTACTGGGCCGCATGTTCGACGCCATCGAGTACCGTGGCTTTGCGCAGGAAATCGTCGAAGAGCTGGCCAAGTTCGCCGGCGTGCCGGTGTTCAACGGTCTCACTGCCGAATTCCACCCCACGCAAATGATCGCCGACACCCTGACCATGCGCGAGCACAGCGACAAGCCGCTGCATGACATCAGCTACGCCTACCTCGGGGATGCGCGCTACAACATGGGCAACTCGTTGCTGATGATCGGCGCCAAGCTCGGCATGGACGTGCGCATCGGTGCGCCAAAAGCGCTGTGGCCACACGACGACTTCATCAAGCAGTGCCAGGCCTTCGCTGAAGAAAGCGGCGCACGCATCACCATCACCGAAGACCCGACCGAAGCGGTCAAGGGCGTGGACTTCATCCACACCGATATCTGGGTGTCCATGGGCGAACCGGTGGAAGCCTGGGACGAGCGTATCGAGCAACTGCTGCCGTACCAGGTCAACGCCAAGATGATGAAGGCCTCGGGCAACCCACGGGTGAAGTTCATGCACTGCCTGCCGGCGTTCCACAACAGCGAAACCAAGGTCGGCAAGGACATCGCCGCACGCTATCCGCACTTGGCCAATGGCGTGGAAGTGACCGAGGAAGTCTTCGAATCGCCGGCCAACATTGCCTTTGAGCAGGCGGAAAACCGCATGCACACCATCAAGGCGATCCTGGTGTCGGCGTTGGCGGATATCTAAACCCTGCTGCGATCACACTGTAGGAGCGAGCTTGCTCGCGAAAAACTCAAGGGCACCGCGTTCATTCAGAATGGGCGCGTTATCGTTGACCTCCTTCGCGAGCAAGCTCGCTCCTACACAGGATTGCGAGCTCTAGAAGGATTGCATTATGCGCATCGTCGTAGCCCTGGGCGGCAACGCCCTCCTGCGCCGTGGTGAACCCATGACCGCGGACAACCAACGCGCCAATATCCGCATCGCCACCGAACAGATCGCCAAGATCCACGCCGGCAACGAGCTGGTGATCGCCCACGGCAATGGCCCGCAAGTCGGCCTGCTGTCGTTGCAGGCGGCGGCCTACACCAGCGTCTCGCCCTACCCGCTGGACGTGCTGGGCGCCGAAACCGAAGGCATGATCGGCTACATCATCGAACAGGAGCTGGGCAACCTGCTGGACTTCGAAGTGCCCTTCGCCACCCTGCTTACCCAGGTTGAAGTGGACGCCAGGGACCCGGCCTTCCAGAACCCGACCAAGCCCATCGGCCCGGTGTATACCAAAGCCGAAGCCGAAAAACTCGCCGCTGAAAAAGGCTGGGCGATTGCCCCGGATGGCGACAAATACCGCCGTGTGGTGGCCAGCCCCCGCCCGAAACGCATCTTTGAAATCCGCCCGATCAAGTGGCTGCTGGAAAAAAACGCCATCGTGATCTGCGCCGGCGGCGGCGGCATTCCGACGATGTATGGCGAAGACGGCAAGCTGCGCGGTATTGAAGCCGTGATTGATAAAGACTTGTGTTCATCCTTGCTGGCTTCGCAACTGGACGCCGACCTGCTGGTGATCGCCACCGACGTCAACGCCGCCTTTATCGACTACGGCAAGCCCACCCAGAAGGCCATCGGCCACGCCCACCCGGACGAAATGGAAAAACTCGGCTTCGCCGCCGGCTCCATGGGGCCCAAGGTGCAAGCGGCCTGCGAGTTCGCCCGTCAGACTGGCAAAACCGCCGTGATCGGTTCACTCTCGGACATCGAAGCCATCGTCCAGGGCCACGCCGGCACCCGCATCAGCACGGCGACACCTGGCATCACCTATCTGTGAAGTAGAGGAGATTTGCCTATGGCTACCTTTGAACCGGGACACTTGCACGTCGAACGTCACGCACTCAACGAGCATGACTACAGCTACAACCTGTGCATCGACTATGAAGTCAGCCAGGACCCCAAGGAAGGCAAGGGCATGTTGTTCAAGCTGCACGGTTCGGTGCAGGGCAAGGACCTCAAGGAAGAGTTCTTCCTGCCCAAGGACCAGACGTTCGACTTTGCCCGGCATGCGATGAACATCGCGCAGAAATACGGCATGCCGAAAGTCGCAGTGTTGAACGGGTCGATGCACAAGCAGTACGACTTGATGTTCGAAGATGTGCGCCATCAGCTGGATGTGAAATCCGGCGACCCGGTCAAGCCCGAACACCTGGAGTAACCCCGCTGCACTGACACAACACTGTGCAGAATGTGGGAGGGGGCTTGCCCCCGATGGCAGTGAATCAGCCAACAAGTCTGTAGCTGACACACCGCATCGGGGGCAAGCCCCCTCCCACATTTGATCTCCATCAGTTGTCAGATTTCACCTGCGCCCCGCGCCAAGGCATACTTGCCGCCTCTGCTCTCCAGAATTGCCAATCGCCCCATGCGTATCCACGTCAGCTTCATCGACCGCGTCGGCATCACCCAGGAAGTCCTGGCCCTGCTGGGTGGGCGCAACCTCAACCTGGATGCGGTGGAGATGGTGCCGCCCAACGTCTATATCGACGCACCGACCTTGAGCGCCGAGGTGCTCGAGGAACTGCGCGATGCGTTGTTCAGCGTGCAGGGCGTACAGGCGGTGACGGTGGTCGACATCCTTCCCGGCCAGCGCCGCCACCTGCAACTCGACGCGCTGCTGGCGGCGATGACCGACCCGGTGCTGGCCCTGGACAGCGCGGGCACGATCCTGTTGGCCAACCCGGCGTTGATCGCCCTCTACGGGCGGGAACCGGCCGGGGAAAGCATCGCCGAGCTGTTCAGCGACCCAGGGCTGTTGGACACCTTGCTGGAACATGGCTTTCGCCTGCCGTTGCGCGAGATCAGCGTCAACGGCCAGACCCTGTTGCTGGACGCCACGCCGATCACCGATGCCGGCGCCCTGCTCACCCTCTACCCGCCCAACCGCATCGGCGAGCAACTGTCGGCGCTGCACCACGACCATGCCGAAGGTTTCGACGCGCTGTTGGGCGAATCCCCGGTCATCCGCACCTTGAAGGCGCGCGCGCAACGCGTGGCGGCGCTGGATGCCCCGCTGTTGATCCAGGGCGAAACCGGCACCGGCAAAGAGCTGGTGGCGCGTGCCTGCCATGCGATCAGCGCCCGTCACAGTGCACCGTTCCTGGCACTGAACTGTGCCGCACTGCCGGAGAATCTCGCCGAGAGTGAATTGTTCGGGTATGCCCCCGGGGCCTTTACCGGCGCCCAGCGCGGCGGCAAGCCGGGGCTGATGGAGTTGGCCAACCAGGGCACGGTGTTCCTCGATGAAATCGGCGAAATGTCGCCGTACCTGCAGGCCAAGTTGCTGCGCTTTCTCAACGACGGCAGCTTTCGCCGGGTGGGCGGCGACCGCGAAGTGAAGGTCAATGTGCGCATCCTCAGCGCCACCCACCGCGACCTGGAAAAGATGGTCAGCGAAGGCACCTTTCGCGAAGACCTGTTCTACCGCCTCAACGTACTCAACGTTGAAGTACCGCCGTTGCGCGCACGCGGCCAGGACATCCTGCTGCTGGCGCGCTACTTCATGCAGCAGGCCTGCGCGCAGATCCAGCGCCCCGTCTGCCGCCTGGCGCCCGGCACCTACCCGGCGCTGCTGGGCAACCGTTGGCCGGGCAACGTGCGCCAGTTGCAAAACGTGATCTTCCGCGCCGCCGCCATCTGTGAAAGCAGCCTGGTGGATATCGGCGACCTCGACATCGCCGGCACGTCCGTCGCCCGCCAGAGCGACGGCGAAATCGACAGCCTGGAACAAGCGGTGGAACACTTCGAGCGCGACCTGCTGGAAAAGCTCTACACCAGCTACCCCTCGACCCGCCAACTGGCCAGCCGTCTGCAAACCTCCCATACCGCGATTGCCCATCGTTTGCGCAAGTACGGCATTCCAAACAAGCCCTAGCTCCAAAAGTCAGCAGATTTAAATGTGGAATACAAACCCATGTGGGAGGGGGCTTGCCCCCGATAGCATTGTGTCAGTCAACTCATCCATTGCTGATCCACCGCAATCGGGGGCAAGCCCCCTCCCACATTTGGAATGTATTGCCAATTTTTGGTCTGAGAACGACATTCTGTGTACTGAAAGCGCTACAGCGTAACGATATCGCTACAACCCTGCTTTTCGCGCGCCATGCAAGGCTTTGATCCACATAGTCTTTTTTTCTCAGGCCGAACTGTAGCGAAATCGCTACAGCCAAAACCCATAGCATCACCACCAATTTTGATAACCCATTGTTTTGTAACACTTTAATAACCTTGGCCGCGATATTGCTAAGCAACTCCCCATTATCCCAATCCCGTCCACCAGACGAATCTGGCCCTGAGGAGTTTCCATGAGCGAGTTGCGTTTCACTGAAGATCACGAATGGCTGCGCGCCGAAGCCGATGGCAGCGTCACCGTGGGCATTACCGCTTTTGCGCAGAACGCGCTGGGTGATGTGGTTTTCGTGCAACTGCCTGAGCTGCAGGCCTACGACAAGGGCGCCGAAGCGTCCACCGTGGAATCGGTCAAGGCCGCCAGCGGTGTGTATATGCCCCTGGACGGTGAAGTCCTCGAAGTGAATGACAAACTCGATGGCAGCCCCGAACTGGTCAACGAAGACCCGATGGGCGAAGGTTGGTTCTTCCGCTTTAAACCAGCCGACGCCGATGCAGTGGCTAAGCTGTTGGATCAGGATGCGTACGACCGCCTGATCAAAGCCAACGCTGAAGCCTGAGGAGCGCGCCATGACCGTTAATCTGACCACCGCCAACGAATTCATCGCCCGCCACATCGGCCCGCGCCAGGAAGACGAGCAGCAGATGCTCGCCAGCCTGGGTTTTGACTCCCTCGAAGCCCTGAGCGCCAGCGTGATCCCGGAAAGCATCAAGGGCACCAGCGTGCTCGGCCTGGAAGACGGCCTGAGCGAAGCCCAGGCCCTGGCCAGGATCAAGACCATCGCCGGCCAGAACCAACTGTTCAAGACCTATATCGGCCAGGGCTACTACAACTGCCATACGCCATCGCCGATCCTGCGTAACCTCCTGGAAAACCCGGCCTGGTACACCGCCTACACCCCGTACCAGCCGGAAATTTCCCAGGGCCGCCTGGAAGCGCTGCTGAACTTCCAGACCCTGATCAGCGACCTCACCGGTCTGCCGATCGCCAACGCCTCCTTGCTCGACGAAGCCACCGCCGCCGCCGAAGCCATGACCTTCTGCAAGCGCCTGAGCAAGAACAAAGGCAGCAACGCGTTCTTCGCCTCGGTGCACAGCCACCCGCAAACCCTCGACGTTCTGCGCACCCGCGCCGAGCCGCTGGGCATCGACGTGGTAGTGGGCGATGAGCGCGAACTGAGCGACGTCAGCGCATTCTTCGGCGCCCTGCTGCAATACCCGGCGAGCAACGGTGATGTGTTCGATTATCGCGAGTTGACCGAGCGCTTCCACGCCGCCAATGCGCTGGTCGCCGTGGCCGCCGACCTGCTGGCCCTGACCCTGCTGACCCCGCCGGGCGAGTTCGGCGCCGACGTGGCCATCGGCAGCGCGCAACGCTTCGGCGTGCCGTTGGGCTTTGGCGGCCCGCATGCGGCGTACTTCTCCACCAAGGATGCGTTCAAGCGCGACATGCCAGGCCGTCTGGTCGGTGTGTCGGTGGACCGTTTCGGCAAGCCGGCCCTGCGCCTGGCCATGCAGACCCGCGAGCAACATATCCGCCGCGAGAAAGCCACCAGCAACATCTGCACCGCCCAAGTGCTGCTGGCCAACATCGCCAGCATGTACGCCGTTTACCACGGCCCTGAAGGCCTGACCCAGATCGCCCAGCGCATTCACCAACTGACCGCGATCTTGGCCAAGGGCCTGACCGCCCTGGGCCTGAAGGTCGAGCAGGAACACTTCTTCGACACGATCACCCTCAACACCGGCGCAAACACCGCCGCCCTGCACGACAAGGCACGCACCCAGCGCATCAACCTGCGCGTAGTGGACGGCGAGCGCGTTGGCCTGTCGATCGACGAGACCACCACCCAGGCCGATATCGAAGCCCTGTGGACCATCTTCGCCGACGGCAAGGCCCTGCCCGCCTTTGCCGCCACCCAAATCACCCTGCCGAGCGCCCTGCTGCGCCAGTCGCCGATCCTCAGCCACCCGGTGTTCAACCGTTACCATTCGGAAACCGAGCTGATGCGCTACCTGCGCAAACTGGCCGACAAGGACCTGGCGCTGGACCGCACCATGATCCCGCTGGGTTCGTGCACCATGAAACTCAACGCCGCCAGCGAAATGATCCCGGTGACCTGGGCCGAATTCGGTGCCCTGCACCCGTTCGCCCCGGCCGCACAAAGCGCCGGCTATCAACAACTGACCAGCGAGCTGGAGGCCATGCTCTGCGCGGCCACCGGTTACGACGCCATTTCCCTGCAACCGAACGCCGGTTCCCAGGGTGAATACGCCGGCCTCCTGGCGATCCGCGCCTACCACCAGAGCCGTGGCGAAGCGCGTCGCGACATCTGCCTGATCCCATCGTCGGCCCACGGCACCAACCCGGCGACCGCCAACATGGCCGGCATGCGCGTGGTGGTCACCGCCTGCGACGCACGGGGCAACGTCGACATCGAGGACCTGCGCGCCAAGGCCATCGAGCACCGCGAGCACCTCGCTGCGCTGATGATCACCTACCCGTCTACCCACGGTGTGTTCGAGGAAGGCATTCGCGACATCTGCGCGATCATCCACGACAACGGCGGCCAGGTGTACATCGACGGCGCCAACATGAACGCCATGGTGGGCCTGTGCGCACCGGGCAAGTTCGGCGGCGACGTCTCCCACCTGAACCTGCACAAAACCTTCTGCATTCCCCACGGCGGTGGCGGCCCGGGCGTTGGCCCGATTGGCGTCAAGTCGCACCTCACGCCCTTCCTGCCAGGCCATGCGGCCATGGAGCGCAAGGAAGGCGCGGTGTGTGCCGCACCGTTCGGCAGCGCAAGCATTTTGCCGATCACCTGGATGTACATCAGCATGATGGGCGGCGCGGGCCTCAAGCGCGCGTCGCAGTTGGCGATCCTGAATGCCAACTACATCTCCCGTCGCCTGGAAGAGCACTACCCGGTGCTGTACACCGGCAGCAACGGCCTGGTCGCCCACGAATGCATCCTCGATCTGCGCCCGCTCAAGGACAGCAGCGGCATCAGCGTGGACGACGTGGCCAAGCGCCTGATCGACTTCGGCTTCCATGCGCCGACCATGTCGTTCCCGGTGGCCGGCACCTTGATGATCGAGCCGACCGAAAGCGAATCCAGGGAAGAACTGGACCGCTTCTGCGAGGCCATGATCGCCATTCGCGAAGAGATTCGCGCCGTGGAAAACGGCACCCTGGACAAGGACGACAACCCCCTCAAGAACGCCCCGCATACCGCAGCGGAACTGGTGGGCGAGTGGACGCACCCGTACAGCCGTGAACAGGCGGTGTACCCGGTAGCCTCGCTGATCGAAGGCAAGTACTGGCCGCCGGTGGGCCGGGTCGACAACGTGTTTGGCGATCGCAACCTGGTGTGTGCGTGCCCGTCAATCGAGAGCTACGCCTAACCCGCCTGACTGAAAGGGGTCAAAAAATCTGGGAGGGGGCTTGCTCCCTCCCACACTTGACCGAGTCGGCCTCGAAAAATAAGTTTCAGGAGCTGAACATGTCCACCGAAACCCTGTTGAAAACCCCGTTGCACGCCCTGCATCTCGAGCTGGGCGCGCGCATGGTGCCCTTCGCCGGCTACGACATGCCGGTGCAATACCCGCTGGGCGTCATGAAAGAGCACCTGCACACCCGTGAACAGGCCGGCCTGTTCGATGTGTCGCACATGGGCCAGATCCGCCTGACCGGTGCCAATGCCGCCAAAGCCCTTGAAACCCTGGTGCCGGTCGACATCATCGACCTGCCGGTAGGCATGCAGCGCTACGCGATGTTCACCAACGAGCAGGGCGGCATCCTCGACGACCTGATGGTGGCCAACCTGGGCAACGACGAACTGTTCCTGGTGGTCAATGCCGCCTGCAAGGACCAGGACCTGGCGCACCTGCGCCAGCACATCGGCGACCAGTGCAGCATCGAACCGTTGTTCGAAGCTCGCGCATTGCTGGCCCTGCAAGGCCCGGCGGCGGTGAAGGTGCTGGCGCGCCTGGCACCGCAAGTCACCCAGATGACGTTCATGCAATTCGCCACCCTGCGCCTGCTGGGAGTGGACTGCTACGTCAGCCGCTCCGGCTATACCGGTGAAGACGGTTTCGAAATTTCCGTACCGGCTGAAAATGCCGAGAGCCTTGCCCGCAGCCTGCTGGCCGAAGCCGAAGTGCAGGCGATCGGCCTGGGTGCGCGCGACTCCCTGCGCCTTGAGGCCGGCCTGTGCCTGTACGGGCATGACATGGACACCGAGACCACCCCAATCGAAGCCAGCCTGCTGTGGGCGATTTCCAAAGCGCGCCGTGCCGATGGCGCGCGTGCCGGCGGCTTCCCCGGTGCAGACCGAATCTTCACCCAGCAGCAAACCGGCGTGAGCCGCAAACGCGTCGGCCTGTTGCCCCAGGAGCGCACTCCGGTACGTGAAGGCGCTGAAATCGTCGACGCAGAGGGCGCGGTGATTGGCAGCGTGTGCAGCGGTGGCTTTGGTCCCTCTCTGGGCGGACCGTTGGCGATGGGTTACCTGGACAGCGCCTTTACCGCACTGGATACCGAGGTTTCTGCGCTGGTGCGTGGGAAAAAGGTGCCATTACGTGTAAGTAAAATGCCATTTGTACCGCAACGTTACTTCCGTGGCTGATAGATCGTTTCCATAAGTAACGCGGCTGCGTTACGTGCACTAAACTGTAACGCAGCCGCCATATAACAGTGCACAAGCGATAGTCTTTGTTATGGGAATTACCCTATAACAAGTGAGCACGCCTATCGAATAAGCCGGCGTGAATTTATTCACCAAACTGTCATCAGCCCGAGCAAAACCGGGCTTTCTGGCAGGGCTTGTTTTTTCCATATTAGTTGGCGTAGAGTTTGCCCACTGTGTTTGCATGGGTCGCTTGGAACCTGGACCTGGGCAGTAGCTGAAGTAGTAACGCTACAACCCGTTCGACGTCTCTTACTTTCCTGCAACCCAGCCCAGTACTCTTTCGTGTGAAAGAGGCTGTCATTAATTTTTAGCGTCAAAGGAAAGAAGAAAATGGCTGATCGTCAGAGCGGTACCGTCAAGTGGTTCAACGACGAGAAAGGGTTTGGTTTTATCACTCCAGAAAGCGGTCCGGATCTGTTCGTGCATTTCCGCGCTATCCAGGGCAACGGCTTCAAGAGCCTGAAGGAAGGCCAGAAGGTCACCTTCGTGTCAGTGCAAGGCCAGAAAGGCCTGCAGGCTGACGAAGTACAAGCAGAAGGCTGATCCTTCCTGCGACAAAAAGCCCCTGATATGACATCAGGGGCTTTTTTATGGGCGCCATTGCGTAAACTGCACGTTTTCACCAGAGAGCCCTGCCATGCCCAAGCCCCTGTTGCGCCCCCAAGGCGAGTTCCCCGCCGTTGGCCTGGGCCGCCGCCTGGCAGCGATGTTCTATGATTTCCTGTTGTGCACCGCCCTGCTGATCGTCACCGCCTTTATCTACAAGCTGGTGTGGATCGCCTTCGTGGGTGAAGCGAAGATGCGCACACTCACCGAGTCCGGCGCACTGGACGGTGACCCATTGCTGTCGACGATCCTGCTATTTGTGCTGTTCGGTTTTTTCGCCAAGTTCTGGACCCATTCCGGGCAGACCCTGGGCATGCAGGTGTGGGGCGTACGCGTGCAGAACGCCGACGGCACGCGCATCAGCCTGTGGCAGGCGCTGTTGCGCTTTGTGGTGTCGATTGCGTCGTGGTTGTGCGTGGGGCTGGGGTTTATCTGGTCGCTGTTCGACAAGCAAAAGCGCAGCTGGCATGACATCTATTCGGACACGCAACTGGTACGGATCCCGAAGCAAAAAAAGTAATCGCAGGATAGTGCAGATCCAAATGTGGGAGGGGGCTTGCCCCCGATAGCGGTGGATCAGTCAACATACAGGGTGACTGTCACACCGCCATCGGGGGCAAGCCCCCTCCCACAGTTTTTACCCAGGCAGTCTTGAATCAGGCGTTGCCGGCGAGCTTGAGCCTTGCAGCCTGGGTGAAATCCAACATGCGCTTGAGCGGCCGCACCGCCTGCGGGATCACCGACGGCTCGACGAATATCTCGTTACTGCCCTCGCGCAGGCACTGCAACGTACGTTCCAGCGTATTCATCGCCATCCACGGGCAGTGCGCGCAACTGCGGCACGCGGCGCCGTTGCCGGCGGTAGGCGCTTCGATGAAGACTTTGTCCGGGCACAGCTGCTGCATCTTGTAGAAGATGCCGCGGTCGGTGGCGACAATGAACGTCTTGTTCGGCAGGCGCTGCGCTGCCGCAATCAACTGGCTGGTGGAACCGACGGCGTCCGCCAGCTCGATCACCGAAGTCGGCGATTCCGGGTGCACCAGGATCGCCGCGTCCGGATACAGCGCCTTCATGTCCTCAAGCTGCTTGGACTTGAACTCTTCGTGGACAATGCAGGCACCGTCCCACAGCAGCATATCGGCGCCGGTCTGGCGCTGGATGTAGGTGCCCAGGTGCTTGTCCGGGCCCCAGATAATCGTCTCGCCGTTGTCCATCAGGCTTTCGACGATCTCCAGCGCGCAACTGGACGTCACCACCCAATCGGCGCGGGCTTTGACTGCCGCCGAGGTATTGGCGTAGACCACCACCGTGCGCTCGGGGTGCTGGTCACAGAACGCGGAAAATTCGTCCACCGGGCAACCCAGGTCCAGGGAGCAGGTGGCTTCCAGGGTCGGCATCAGGATACGTTTTTCCGGGGTCAGGATTTTCGCGGTTTCGCCCATGAACCGTACCCCCGCCACCAGCACGGTTTTGGCTGGGTGCGCGGCGCCGAAGCGCGCCATTTCCAGGGAGTCAGAAACACAACCGCCGGTCTCTTCGGCCAGCGCCTGAATCACCGGGTCGCAGTAGAAGTGGGCGACCAGCACCGCGTCTTGCGCTTTGAGCTCGGCGGCGATGGCGGCACGCAGGCTCGCCTCTTCACTGGCGCTGAGGGCCTTGGGCTGCTTGGCGTCGAGATGGGCTTGAACCAGTAGGCGTTCGGAAATATGGGTCATGTTCGCAAGACCTGCAGGCGCAGTAGCGCGAAAGTCGAGTGTACCACCGGCTCTGGAGCCCTTCGGGCGCCGCCGGACGAAGTGTGTGTTCATCAAGCACGGGTAAAGCTGAAGCTGCGCAAGGCTACAGAATATCGAATGGATTCAAAAGCCTAATCTGGCAGTGCGCGGGCATTTTGCGGGGGGAGTACGGCGGGTTCAAAGCCCTGTGAGTACCGCTGATCCAACGGTACTCACAGGGCGGTACACCTGAAGCGTCAGGCAAACAACTTCTGCACGTTGCTCATCGCATCATCGGCAAACCCTTGCAGGAATGCCTCGAACGCCGGTACGTCCTCCGGGCCGCCGGTATAGGGCTGGCCAATGATGGTCCAGGTCGCCAGGCTTTGATTCGCACCTTGCGGCTCCACTTGCATGACGGCCCACAGGTTGCCGATATTCAGCGAGGTGTAGATCAGCGACCAGGTCATGGTCATGCCTTCGTTATCATGGCTGTTGAGTTGCTCGATCACCACATTGCCGTCCTTGAACAGCTTCTTGCGTACCGAGCGCACGCCCTCCCCGGTCATTTCGATGTGGGACAACGCCGGGATGAATTTGGCGAAACCGGAAAAGTCTCCGACGATATTCCACACGCTGCGCGCGTCGCCATTGACCGTGACGCTGGCGACCACAGGGTTGCCCACGGGGTTGCGTACCAGGGTATCGGGTTCAAAATGTTGCATGGGACAGCTCCTTTTTTTGCTTAGATGAAATCGATTTGCTTGAGGTAGTCGCAGCCTTTTTGCAGCAGCGCACTGTTTTTGGCCGGGTAGTCTTCACCCATGCTACGGATGCCTGAGAGCGCATTGTGGTACTCGATCATCGAGATATCGCCGATGTCCTCTTCAAAGCCATTGAGGTAAAAGCCGACGACACCGAATAACGCATTGTCACTGTCGATTGCCGACAGGCGCTGCTGCCATTGTGTCACCGGGACCATCTGGAAATCGTGACCAGCGGCGCGAAACGCCTCCAGGTAATGCGCCCAGCTCAAGGGCAACGGGTTGTGCAGGTTGAAGACGGCCTTGGAGCGGTTATGCCGGCTGGCGTGAAACGCGATGAAGCGAGCCAGGAAGTCCACCGGCATCAGGTCGAAGTTCAGTGCCAGCTCAGGCACTTCCTTAAGCTGCAATGACCCCTTGAGCATCAGCATCAAGCGGTTCTGATGGGGCTGGCACACCCCGGTCCGCGTATTGAAAGCAATGTTTCCCGGACGATAGAGGTTGACCCACACTCCCGACTCACTGGCGTTCCACAAGATGCGCTCGGCCACCCACTTGGACAGGTTGTAGCCATTGCGAATGTAGATCGGCGGTGTGAACGCCGGTGGTTCTTCCAGCACGCGCCCCTGTGCATCCACCGTGCTGGACGCGGACAAGGTGGAGATGAAATTGAACACCTTCTTGCTGCGCCCCTCACACAGTTGCAGGCATTCCAGCACGGGCGTGACGTTGTCCTTGACCAGCGATTCATAGTCGAGCACGTGGTTGACGTTGGCCGCGTTATAGATCAACACGCCGTATTCACGGTCCAGCCACTCGTAGTCCGCTTCCGACAGGCCCAGGCGAGGCTGGCTGATATCGGCCGCCAACACCCGCACCCGGCTCAGGTCAAGGTGCTCGAGACGGTTCTGAATCAGTGCCTGTTCGAAACGCTGCTGAGCGCTCATCCCCCCCGACTCGCGCACCAGGCAGGCCACTTCGGTGCTGCCCAGTTCCAGCAGTGCTTCAACGATGTGCACACCCAGAAACCCGTTGGAGCCGGTGACGATGACTTTATGCAGGTTGCCCAGGCGGCTGATCGGCAACACGTCCAGCTCAGGCCGCAGCGTCGCGTCACGCAATGCCTGCGGGCTGACGGTGGCGGTGGCTTCGACGTCCTGGTCGATCAGGTTGGCGAGGTTGATCAGGGTCGGCTGTTCGATAAAGCGGTTGATCGAAACCCCTTTGCCGAACATCTCGCGAATGCCCATGAGCATTTGCGACAGCAGGATCGAGTGGCCGCCGAGATTGAAAAAGCTGTCCTCCACGGAGATATCGGCGCCGGGCATGTCGAGCAGGGTGGACCACAGCCCGAGCAACTGCTCCTGCGTGGGGTTCTGCGGTGCCTGGCGCGGCCCTTGGGGTTTGTAGTTCACGGGCAGATTCTTCAAGGCCTTGCGGTCGACTTTGCCGTTGGCCGTGGCCGGCAGGCGTTCCAGCAGGCAGTAAGCGCTGGGGCGCATGTAGTCGGGCAAGTGCTTGAGTGCGTAAGCCTGCAGCTGTTCGCTGGCGGCGTGGCCGTCACCGCCGTGGGGCTGGGAGAAAAACGCGAGGATGCGCCGCTGCTGATCGATCACCACCGCCAGCTGACGGAACAACTGGCTCGATTGCAGCAAGTGTTCGATCTCTTCAGGCTCGACACGAAAACCGCGAATCTTCACCTGGTTATCCAGGCGTCCGATGATCTGGATGCCGTCCTCGGTCCAACGCGCCAGGTCGCCGGTGCGGTACAGGCGCAACCGTTGCCCGTCGGGCAATTCATGCAGGCGGTAACGCTCGGCGGTCATTTGCGCGGCGTCCAGATACCCCAGGCCCACCCCCGGCCCGGCGATATGGATCTCACCACTGCCGTTTTGCCCGACCGGCTGCCCCTGCTCATCGAGCAGGTAAATCGCGGTATTGGCAATCGGCACGCCGAGGTTGCGGTTATTGTCGCCTGCCTGGAACGTGCGGCACGTGGCAAGCACCGTGGTCTCGGTCGGGCCATAAATGTTATGCAACTGGCAGTGGCCCACCAGTTGCTCGATGACATGGGGCTCGCACACATCGCCCCCGGTCACCAGATGCTGCAGGCCGTACAACGATTCGAGCGCAAGGATGCTGAGCAAGGCCGGTGGCAGGAAGGCGTGAGTCACCTGCTCCTGCTCAATCAACTCGGCCAGCGCGACGGGATCGCGGCGCTGGTCCTCGGTGGGGACGATCAGTTCGGCGCCCTGGATCAGCGTGGGGAAGATGTCCAGCAGCGAGGCATCGAAATTGATCGTGGAAAACTGCAACGCACGGCTGTGACGGTCCAGCTCCACATAGCGCGCATACCACGCGCAAAAGTGGCTCAGGTTGTCGACGCTCAGCAAGACCCCCTTGGGTTGCCCGGTGGTGCCCGAGGTATAGATCGCCACACAGGGCGCCGCCCCCGCCAACGGCACGCGCAGCAGACTCTGATCCGGCGCCAGGGCCACGCGGCTGTAGCCTTTGGCGCCATGGTGGAAGAAATCCAGGTGGCTGATGTCCAGGGTTGCCAGGCCCGCAAGCGGGTTGACGGCGTCGGTCTCCTGGATCAGCAAGCTGGCATTGGCATGCTTAAGGATCGCCCCACGACGCTCCGCAGGATGGTTCGGGTCCAGCGGCAGGTACACGGCGCCGCAGCCGATCACCGCCAGGATCGCTGCGTACAGTGCCGAGCCTTTGGGCAAGGAGATGCCGACCACGGTCAGCCCACCGCCCTGCGCTTGAAGCAAAGGCTGCAAGCGCTCCTGGATGGCCACGCTGTAGGCATGCAGTTGCGCATAGGACATGCCGTGCCCATCGACTTTCAAGGCACTGCGCTCGGCATTGGCCAGCAGACTGTCGGCCAGGCGCTGGACGAAGGGTTGCCGGGCTTCCTGCAGCAACCCGACGTTGGCAGTCGCATTGTGGCGATGCTGCCAGGCCAGTCGATCCAGCTGGGTCAGGCTCGACAGGCTGTCGAGCGCCTTGACCGGCTCACGCGGCGTCTCGAGGTAGTCGGCACTGCGCGAGTAGCGGCCAATGTGCACGCTGGCCATGTCCACCAGTTGTGCGATGGCTTCCTGGGCCAGGTCGGCGCCATTGCCGGCCGTGTCGGCATCGACTTCACGACGTCCCAGCGTCATCCAGTCGCCCTCCCCCGCACGCCACAGGCATTCAAGGTGCAAGGGCGCGAACACATCGCCGGCATCGTCGGACCGCATCCGTAAGGACAGATGGTGACACGCGGGATACTGAGGAAACCGCGTCGTGCTGGCGTCGTCGATCAGCAGGTCCGGAACCGGTAACCGGGCGCGCTCATTGGCACTGTCAGTGGGCAGCAGATGGGTGGTATGGCCCATCTGCTGCAGCTCTTGCGTAAGGCAGGCGAGCGCATGGCTGCGCCCGCACAGAACGATATCAAGATGTCTCATTGAAGTTCTCCTCTAGCGCAAATAATCGGCGAGCGCTTCCTGCATGCAGGGAGCGTCGAGCATGGCGCTGTGTTTGAAGAATCGGACGATGTTGCCCACCAGCGGGTGCGTCGGCGTGATCGGAAAACTCATGCCTTCGACCTCCTCGCGCAGCGCCGCCTTGACAGCAGGGCTCACCGGCAACTGCTCGATCAAGGCGAAATCGAACCCCTGCTGGATCTCGTTCGTCAGGTACTCAGCGAGAAACACCGGCATGATCGCGGCGAGCGTGCGCTTGTCTTCCTCGCTCGCCGTGCGCCAGTAAATGCGCGTCAACTTGGCCCAAAAGCCGGAGTGCCGACCTTCGTCCGCCAAATGGTCTGCCATCAACCCCTTGACCGATGCCTTCACCGAGTCGTCCCGGGCAAATGCCGCGACATCGTTGGTCAAGGTATTTTCGGCCACCGCAACGCAGATCAGCTCCACAGCCGCTTTGAGGTGCTCGGGCGCCATCGCCAGGGCTTTGGGAATCGAACGGCTGAGTTCGATTTCCGCAGGCAAGGTGATGGGCTCGATCCCGGTCAGCTCGATGGTCTGCTGCATGTAATCCATCGCCACCAATGCGTGATAGTCCTCATCGACTACCACGGTCATCGCGTCATACCGGCAGGCAAACGGGAAGCGGATGGCGAAGTTATCTTTCGCGATGCTCCTGGCGGTTTTGTCGACGATTTCCGTCTCGAAAATCACCACATCGTTAATGAACTTGTACAGGCTTTGAACAAGCACAAAGTGCTGCAAGTGCGCACATTCGCGGATGAACGTTGCGCCCATTACCAGCGGTTGGCGACTGATCGGGAATATTAACTTTTCATCATCTTCCAAACGACGCCTCGGGCGCGTACGAATCGTCGCACGCTCCTCCCACGCTTCGGAAAATGATTGATATTCTTCAGCTCTCATGAAGCGTTCCCTTTGTTCATGATGATCAGTAGTAATGCACTTCAAACAACAGGCAACCGTCTTTGGAGTTGAACGGACCGTGCTCGGTGTGCGCCGCCCTGAAGAAGTAAGCACCATCACGGTACGTCTTCTCGGGACGTTCATTACTGGCCAACTCTGTTTGATCGCCTTCGATCAAGTACACTTCTTCGTGATAATCATGCGTGTAGATTTCACGGGTGCCGCCGCCCGGATGAAAACGCACCAGACGCGTGCGAATACCGGTTTTATTGATGGGGTCCAACGTGTCCTTGAATACCGTCAGGGTGATCCCGCGTTCGGACTTGACCTCGAACCATTGGGCCTGGTCCGCTTCGATGATTTCTATGTTCATGCCACGCACTCACTGACATTTTCGCGCATGGCCACGCGCAAGTTGTCCCAGAGCGCCAGGCGACTTTGCACGGCTGCGATGGCCGACTCGTAGACTTCTTCCTGGCGCTGAGCATCACCGTTGACCAGGCGCGCGAGCAGGCTTTCCGCCGCCGGGCCGTGATCTTCGGAGTCGACTTCAATATGGCGTTGCAGGTAGTAGCGGAAGGTCGGGGCGTCGTCGGCGGTGATATCCCAGTCATCAAGAATGCGCTGGAACATCTCCGGAATAACGCTCTCACGCCCATGCAGGAACGCTGCGGCGACACAGTGCGTGGAGGCGTTTATGGCGGTTTCGATGGTGTCGGTCACAAAGGCCGAGGCTGCCAGGCCTGCGCCGCAGCGGTTCAACGCGGTCTGCAGGTCGACACCTTCACGCATCAGTTTAACGAAGAATTCAATCTTGTCGGTGCTGGCGCCGACTTCACGCATAGCGTGCAGGTAGAGTTCGAAGTGGCTGTAGTGACCGCCCTGCAGGTTCTGGTCAGACTCTTCGCCGAGGATGATTTCGTTGATCAAGTGCGCCGCCGCCGGGTCCAAGGGTGGGAGCCATGGCAGTCGAGTACAGGTCAGGTCCTGTTGCAGACGCTTGGCCAGAGACATGAAATCCCACACGGCAAAGACATGGGTTTCCATAAAGGCGCGCAAGACCGGCAATGAATTGATCTCAGCAAAGATCCGATGATTGCCCAGTTCGGTTTTCTTGGCGTTCAAGTGCGACTTTTTATCTTCCATGTTGCTCTCCTCATCAGGCTTAGTTGGGTCCCGACCGTTCGATATAAACCAGCCTGCCTTTTTTCAGGCATGAGCAGGCTTATCTCGCCATTACCGGCCAGCACACTATGTATTTCAGTTGAATTACAGCATGACACTTCGTCGGACCGAGCGGTCAGCCGCCGAAGCAAGACGAAACTTAGAGGAAGTTCATTACGCTCAGCAAGTGTTTTCTCAATAAATAATTCAAAATATTTCCGAACTATAAAACATACAACAACAGAAGCCCGATCAAAGTTATAGACATCAACTTTGTCGGGCGTGAGTTTGCCTACTCACCGGATCTGAGCATTTGCAAACTGTATGTCATTGCTAAGTTAGCAAGTCACCAAACTGTCAACAGGCCATTCGCCTTTTCACCATTCAAGTTCCCTCTTGCTCGTTGAGAAGTACCGCGTATCAATTGCGGACTTTATGCATTTAATTCTTTGCTTGTTGACGCAATGCCAATGCCGCCACACCACACAGGATCAACGCGATACAGGACACGTAGAACGCATCGCTGTAGGCCATCAGGTAGGCCTCGCGACGCACCGTATGCATCAGGCTTTCAATCACTTGCTGTTGGGCGGGCAATAGCTGGTTGAAGATGAATGCTTCACTGTCTGCCATGCTGGCGCGCAGGCGCTCCTGCAATGACGGGGAAAACAGGGTGATCGACTCGCCGACGCGCTCGGAATGAAAGCGCTCGCGCATCGCAACGATCTGCGTCAACCCGGCTGTGCCCACGGCGCCACCCAGGTTGCGCAGCATGGAGAACAAGGCGGAAGCCGAACCGGCCTCATCCTTGGCCAACCCGGACACGGCCAACACCGACAACGCCACCATGATCAATGGCTGCCCGATGCCCCGTACCACGGTGGACGGGATGATCACGTTGGCGGCGCTGTCCACGTCCAGATGCGCACCGAGATAGCACCCCAGGGCCATGATGAAAAATCCGCTGGCAACCATCAGCTTGGGGTTGAGCCACTTCATCAGGCGCGGCATGAACGGTGCCAGCACCAGTTGCACCATCCCGTAGGCAATCAGGCTGATGCCGATTTCGCGCGCGTTGTAGCCCTGCAACTGGGACAGGTAATTGGGTACCAGAAAGACCAGGCCGAACGTGGCCCCGCCAAAAATGAACATCGCCGCGCTCGCCACGCCGAAGTTGTAGCTTTTGAGCAAGCGCAGGTTGATGAAGGAGCGGCTGCCGTAGAGCTGTGACAGCACGAAATACACCAGGGCGATGCCTGCGACCAACGACATCCACACGATGAAATCGGAGCCGAACCAGTCCTTGCGCCCACCCTCTTCGAGCACGATCTGCAAACCGCCCAGGCCGACGATCATGGCCAAAATACCGCCCCAATCGCCGCGCTTGAGCAGACTCAACTGCATCGGTTTGGCATCGATGGACCACGCCACCGCCAGCAACAGCAGAATGCCGGGGGCCAGTTGCAGGTAGAAAATCCAGCGCCAGGAATAGGCGTCAGTCAGCCAGCCGCCAATCGACGGCCCGGCGGCCTGGGCCACGCTGTTGGACAGGGCGAACAGCGCCATGCCCATGGCGATCTTGCTCGGCGGCAGTTCGGTGATGATCAGTTGGAACGACAACGGGATCAGCACCGCGCCGGCGGCGCCCTGGATGACCCGGATGATGATCATGACTTCCAGGTTGGGCGCCCAGGAACACGCGATGGAAGCCACCAGAAATACAAACGAGCCCACCAGCATCACCCGGCGCAGGGAAAACACCTGCACCAGCCAGGCGGTCAGCGGGATCATGACGATTTCGGCGACCAGATACGCCGTGGAAATCCACGAGCCCTCCTCAAAGGTCGCGCCCAGCGAGCCTTCGATTTCAGGCAGCGCGGCGCTGGTTACGTGTACGTTCATGCCGGCCATGAAACAGCCGAACAGTCCGCCGATCACCGCCACCCAGGCGCGAAAGGAGACGGTTTTCTCGCCGACCTCAGTCATGCTTGGCGTCCTGCACGGCAGGACGGGTATCTACCGTGGTAATCACTGACATGCCCGGCAGAATCGGGCCACCTTCATCGTGCTGATCGATCACGATCTTCACCGGGAAGCGCTGCACGATCTTGGTGAAATTGCCGGTGGCGTTGTCCGACGGCAGCAGCGCGAACACCGCTCCCGAGCCCGGCGAAAAACTCACCACATGCCCCGTGAGCTTGCGTCCCGAATAGCTGTCGACACTGATATCCACCGGTTGCCCGGCGCGCATGTCGCGCAGCTGGGTTTCCTTGTAGTTGGCCACCACATAGGCCTGATGCAGAGGCACCACCGCCAGCAACGGCAGGCCCGGCGCGACGTACTGGCGCGTGCGCACCTTGCGCTGCCCCACCACCCCGTCGATCGGCGCGCGGATCAAGGTGTCTTCAAGCGCGTTGGTCGCCAGTTTCAACTGCGCCTCGGCCTGGCCGCGCCGGGCTATTTGCTGCTGGAGCGAGGCATCGGCCAATTGGCGCCGGGTAATGGCGACATTCAGCCGGGTTTCCTGCTGGCGCTGCATCGCCCGGGCAATTTCCACCGCAGCGCTGGCCTGGGTGTAACTGGCGGCTGCGCTTTCCAGGCGCTGGGCGCTGGCGGCATGCTCACGGACCAGGCCTTCATAGCGACGCTGGTCCAGACCGGCGCGGCGCAACTCCGCTCCCACACTGCGCGTGTGCGCCTCAGCCTGGGCAATACCGGCCTTTTGTTGCGCGATCAGGCTGTCGGTGACTTGCAGATTGGCCTGCTGGGCGGCAATCGAGGCTTGCGTTTCAGCCAACTCCGCACGGGCCTGGGCCAACCTCGCCTGGTAGTCACGGTCTTCGATGCGCACCAGCACATCGCCGGCCTTGACGGGCTGGTCATCCTCGACCAGCACCTGGGCCACGTAGCCCGATACCCGCGGACTGATGGGAATCCAGTCGGCGCGCACGTAGGCATCATCGGTCTGTTCCAGGTAGCGCCCGATGGTCATCCAATACACGCCGAACGCCACTGCCGCGATCAATAAAACAGCACCACCGAGCAGGATCAGGTTGCGTTTGCGGCGTTGCTTGCGGTCGTGCATGAGTTGCTCGACCACCTGCTCCTGCTCATCCTGCACAGTGTTTTTTTCATCAACAGCGATATTCATGGCTGGGTACCGGAAGAATTGACGGAAGCATGGGTGAGCGCAGCGGTCGGGGCCTGGCTGGAAGCGGACTGCCAACCGCCGCCCAGGGCGCGAAACAAACTGATCTGGCGCTGCAGCAACTGGCCATCGGCGTCGGCGCGCGTGGCTTGCAGGCGGATCAGCTCACGCTCGCTGTCGAGCACGTCGAGAAAGTCGATGGAGCCGGCGTTGTAATTGAACTGCGCGAGCCTGTAGGCGTGCTGACTGCTCTCCAGCGCCTGGCTCAGGGCGGCGTGGCGCTGGCGCTCGCCGTCGTACAACGCCAGTGCCTGGCGCACGTCCTTGAGGGCGTTGAGCACGCTGGCCTCGAATTGCGCGACCTGCACCTGCTCGAGCGCCCGGGCCTGGTTGACCCGTGCGCGATTGGCACGCCAGTTTGGGAACTGCCAGGTGATCAGCGGGCCGATGCCGAACATCACCGCGCTGCTGTCGCCCAGTTCATGGGGTTTGCTGGCCGAGGAAGACACTGACGCCCCAAAGGTCACCTTCGGATACAGGTCGGCCTGGACGATATCCACTTGTAACGTGGCTGCCTGCAATGCCCGCTCGGCCTGGCGAATATCCGGGCGGCGCGCCAGTAATTGCCAGCCGTCCCCCACCGGCAGTGCGGCGGCGAGCTGCGGCACCGCCTCGCAGGTCGCCGCGCCTGAGCCTTGCTCCAGGTCCGCCACGCCAGTCAGCATCGCCAGTTCATACAACGCGGCCTGGCGACGCGCCTCCAGCATCGGCAGCAAGGCCAGAGTTTCGCCCTGCAATGCCTGCATGCGGCTGTATTCAAGATCCGTGACCACGCCTGCCTGACGCTGGCGATCGGTCAGTGCCAGGCTGTGCCCGACCACTTCCAGTGAATGGCGCTGCACCTTGGCGCGTGCGCCCAGGGCACAGGCATTCACGTAGGCGCGGGTGGTTTGCGCAGCGACCGTGATACGCAGCAGGTCTTCGGTGTCCTGGGCCGCCGCCGCCTGCACCTGCGCCCGCTCGATGCTGCGCTGGACCTGGCCCCACACATCCACCTGGTAAGCCAACTCGAAGCCCGGGTTGAACGCCCACTGCGACGGCGCGTGGCTGTCGGTGGCCTTGGCCAGGGTCTGATCATCGGCCGTCTTGCCGTAAACGGCGCCCAGCGAGGCCTGCGTGGACGGCCAGCGCTCGGCGTCGGCCTGCATGATCCCGGCCAGCATCGCCTGCACATGGGCCTGCGCCGCCGCCAGGTCACGGTTGTGCGCCAACGCTTGCTGCACCAGCGCATCGAGCCTGGGGTCGTTGTACAACTGCCACCAACGGTCGGGTAACGCCTGGGCCGATACGCCTTGCGGCAGGCGACTCAAGGCATCGATGCGCTGCGGGTGGGGTTGCGCCGGCGTATGGGCGACCCAGGAGGAACACCCCGTCAACCAGACAACCGCCACGCCCAGGAGCGAAAGACGGCAGTGCCGCGCGGAAAAAGAAGGCGAACCCATCGCAGAAATCCAGAGTGCTAAGTAGAGACGCAGATTAAGAGAGCACCGCGTCGCGCATCTCCCGAGTTCCAGACAACCATCGTTTCGATTGGGACAACCTGCGTGCCACCGTTGAATCCTGAGCAACCGTCGGCCGCGCAGACGCAAACATGGCCCTGCGTAGCCGCGGGCCATGTCCAGTGGGAGGGGTGTGAACGCCGGGTGCGGCTCAGACCAGACGGCAGTTGCTCGGTGTATAACCCATGGTGCGTTTGAACATCGCGGTAAAAGCGCTCGGGCTTTGATAACCATGCTCCAGCGCCACTTCCAGAATGGACACGCCGCAGGCCAGGCGCTGCATGCTCAGCAGCAGCCGCGTGCGCTTGCGCCACTCGCCGTAACTCATGCCCAACTCTTTCTGGAACAGCCGAGCCAGGGTGCGCGAACTCATATTGAGTTGCACCGCCCAGCTCTCCAGTTTCGACTCCTGGGAGGGGTTGTCGATAAAGTCGGCACACAGCGACTTGAGCCGCGGCTCGTCCGGGATCGGTACATGGGCCAAAACCCTTTGTGCCCGGTCGAGTTCGGAGAAAATCAGGTCGACAATCTGCACATGACGCACCACGGCCGACTCACTGTCAGGCACCTCGGACGCAGCGATGATCAACTCGCGCAGCAGTGGCGATACGCGGATGACGTGGCACTCCTCGGTCAAGGCACGGTGGGCGCCGGGGGTGATCAGCAACGTGCGCATGCGCACCTCGCCGGTCATGCGGATCTGATGCTCCTGCCCCGAGGGCACCCACAACGCGTGTCCGGAAGGCACCACCCACGTGGTGCCGACCACCGATACCAGCATCACGCCGTTGATGGCATAGACCAACTGGCCTTCTTCATGTCGATGCGAGGCAACGATGTCACCGTGACCAAAGTTACCGGTGAGCGCCGCCAATGCGGTATGCGCATTCATCTCAGGAAGGCACCGCAGCACTCACCACGCTGAGCAGGCCCAGACGCGATGCGCGGTTGACCGCACTCGTCACCGCCTTGAGGGACGCCAGCAGGATACTGCCGTCGCGGGCGGCACCAAACAGCAGCTGGTTGTTCACACGGATCTCTACGTAGGCCAGCGCCTCGGCCTGGGCACCGTCACGGGTGGCATGCTCATGGTAATCGGCGATGTCGAAGTGCACGCCGCGTTGAGCGAATGCGTCCACCAGCGCCGCCAGCGGGCCGTTGCCTTCGCCGCTCAGTTCGATGTCCCTCGCGCCGCCGGTCAGCGTACCCTCCAGATACGTCACGTTGCCTTCGCTGACCAACTTGGGCTGCAACAACGTGTAAGGGTTGCCCTGATCCAGGTAGTGCCGGGTAAAGCAGGCCAGGATCATCTCGCCGCTGACTTCCTGGCCGGAAGCATCGGCTTCCTGCTGGACCAGGCTGCTGAATTCCATCTGCAAACGGCGTGGCATGACAATGCCATGCTGTTCCAGCAGGTACGCCACGCCGCCTTTGCCCGACTGGCTGTTGACACGAATCACCGCCTCATAGCTGCGCCCCATGTCGGCCGGGTCGATTGGCAGGTACGGCACTTCCCAGCGTCCGTCGGGATTGGCCTGGCGCGCCGCGAAACCTTTTTTGATCGCGTCCTGGTGCGAGCCCGAGAACGCCGTGAACACCAATTCCCCAGCGTAGGGATGGCGCGGGTGCGTGGGCAGCTGGTTGCAGAACTCGACCTCACGCTGCACGTGGATGATGTCGGAGAAATCCAGTTGCGGGTCGATACCGCTGGTGTAGAGGTTCATTGCCAGCGTCAGGATATCCACGTTGCCGGTGCGCTCACCGTTGCCGAACAAGGTGCCCTCGACACGCTCGGCCCCGGCCAGACAAGCCTGCTCGGCCGTCGCCACCCCGGTGCCGCGATCGTTATGCGGGTGAACACTGATGACCACGCTGTCGCGCCGGCTGAAATGTCGGCAAAACCACTCGATCTGATCGGCGAAGACGTTCGCCGTAGAGACTTCCACGGTGGTCGGCAGATTCAGGATCATTTTGTTCGACGGGGTCGGCCCAAACGCATCCGTCACCGCCTCGCAAACCTCCAGCGCGAAGTCCAGCTCGGTAAAGCAGAAAGTTTCGGGAGAATACTGGAACGTCCATTGCGTATCTGGATTGTTGTCCATGTGACGCTTGATTTCACGCGTCGCCTGGGTGGCGATGTCGATGCAGCCGGCGCGGTCGACGCCGAACACCACTTCGCGAAACACCGGCGCGGTGGCGTTGTACACGTGCACGATCGCTCGCGGTGCGCCCTTCAAGGCCTCAAAGGTGCGCTCGATCAAATGACTGCGCGCCTGCGTCATCACCTGGATAGTCACATCGTCGGGAATCGCGCCACTGTCGATCAGTTCACGCACGTAATCGAAATCGGTCTGGGATGCAGCGGGAAACCCCACCTCGATCTCCTTGAAACCCACCTTCACCAGCAGCTCGAAGAAGCGGCGCTTGCGCTCGGCATTCATGGGTTCGATCAGCGCCTGGTTGCCATCACGCATATCGACACTGCACCAGGTCGGCGCCGCAGCCTGCACGACACTGGGCCATTGGCGGTCCGGCAGATCCACGGTGGTGAAATGGCGGTATTTGCTGGAAGGGTCCTTGAGCATCATGCGGCTTCTCCTTTTTAGAACTGATCGTCGGTTGCCTGGGCGGCCTCGCTGACCGCGCTCGACATTGGATCCAATACTAAACAAAGAAAGCTTGGCATGAATTGCGTATTTGAGTCGACAACGTGAAGAAAAATACACAAACAACCAATATCTATAAAAATATTGGTGAATTTTTTCAACTTGTCTATTTTAAGAGCAATAACTTGGATGGATCGGCAGGGAGGCGAGACAAAAGATGGTGTATCGGCTGACCAGCGAGATGAATCGATCACGGCGCAATGCGTATCGATTGGGTGACGCGGAATGACAGGCAAAAAAAAACCCGGAAATCCTCACTTGCGTGGGCCTTCCGGATTTTCTAAACCGCCAAAAATGGTGGGTCGTGTGGGATTCGAACCTACGACCAATTGGTTAAAAGCCAACTGCTCTACCAACTGAGCTAACGACCCGCTGTGTGGTGGCGCGTATAATACTGATTTCTAAGGATTATTCAACACCTTATTTGAAATAAATCAGAAAAAACCCATTGAAGCTAAAAATGGTGCGGTTTGAAGGCCTTCCACAGCCGTCTCAGCGACCTGGTTCGTCATTCCACAGGTATTTGTGCAATTGCAACTGCAGGCGTACCGGCAGGTTATCCGCCACTACCCAGTCCGCAAGATCGCGTGCGTTGAGGTCGTGATGACTTGGGGAGAACAGCACCTCCCCCGCTCGACGCTCAAGGCCGTACTGGATCAGCTTGGAAGTCGCCCAGTCATAATCGTCGCGAGAGCAAATGACGAACTTGACCTGATCGTTCGCCGTCAGCAAGTCCATGTTCTCGTAGCGATTGCGATGGGCTTCCTTGGAGTCAGGGGTTTTTAGATCGACCACCCGACTGACACGCGGATCTACCGCAGAGATATCCAAGGCGCCGCTGGTTTCCAGGGAGACCTCGTAACCGGCATCACACAACTGCTTGAGCAAGGGGATGGCATTGGGTTGCGCCAACGGCTCGCCGCCCGTTACACAGACGTAGCGCGGCCGGTAACCGGCAACCTGCTCGAGGATGTCATCCAGGGTGCGTACGGTGCCGCCGCTGAAGGCATAGGCGCTGTCACAGTATTGGCAACGCAAGGGGCAGCCGGTGAGCCGTACGAATACGGTGGGCAGGCCGGCAGTGCGCGTTTCACCCTGCAACGAGTAAAAAACTTCGGTAATACGTAATGTGTCTTGCATAGTCGCCACGGGCGTAACAGCTAAACAGGCTGTCCGCCTCCGTCAGGCACTTCAAGGGATTGCGCCAACGCGTCAACCCCAGGAAGCGTGTTTCATAAAAGGGCGTGGATTCTAACGAAAAAACCCGCGCCAGGCGCGGGTTTCTTCTAAACGGGCTGCATTGCCTACAAGCGTTGCAGATCCCGCTGGGCCAACTG
Source organism: Pseudomonas sp. 24 E 13 (assembly GCF_900004715.1). NCBI lineage: Bacteria > Pseudomonadati > Pseudomonadota > Gammaproteobacteria > Pseudomonadales > Pseudomonadaceae > Pseudomonas > Pseudomonas sp. 24 E 13. The sequence continues at coordinate 135,220 of NZ_CVTO01000099.1, read as the reverse complement.
CGCGGCGGAGGTGCCCGGATACTGGGCAACCACCTGCTGCAGAATGCCTTTGACCTTGTCGGTATGACCCAGGCGGCGTTCTACGTCAGCCAGCTTGTACAGCGAGTCAGGCACCTTGGCATGCTTGGGGTACAGCTGGCTGACCTTGGCAAACGCCTGGCCCGCCCCCTGCAAATCACCTTTTGCCAGGTTGACCTCACCCAACCAGTACTGGGCATTGCCCGCGTACTGGCTGTTCGGGTACTTGCGCAGGAACGCGGTAAAGGCCTGGCTGGCTTTATCGAAGTCCTTGGCCTTGATCAGGTCGAAGGCTGCATCGTAATACAGTTTTTCCTTCGCCGGATCGCCCGGTTCGCTGCTCGCGGCAGGGGCAGCTGCTGCGGCCCCCGCTGCTGCGCCACCGGCAGCGGCACCACCGATAGCGGCACTGGGCGCGCCACCGGCAGAAGAATTATCAGGAGTAGCGGCAGGTGCAACACCGGCTCCAATACGTCGATCAAGATCCTGGTAACGCTCCAGGCCTTCTTGCTTGAGTTGGTTCACTTGATTCTGCAGAACTTCAATGGCGCCTTGTTGCTGGGCCAATTGATCCTGCATGCGTTGCAGCTGGTTGAACAGCTCGCCCTGTGCCGAGGGCGCGGCCGTAGCCGCGCCCCCAGCATAGGCGCCGTTCGTGCCATAACCTGCTGGCGGATAACTGCTGCCGCTATTGTTATAGCCAGAGTTGCTATCCTTTACAGGAACCGCAGCCCACACCGCAAGCGGTGCGAGGCTGAGAGCCAATACAGTCAGAGCACGACGGCACGTTCGCATGACGAATTACTTACGCAGTTCGACGCGACGGTTCTGAGCCCACGACTGCTCGTCGTTGCCAGTTGCAACTGGACGCTCTTTACCGTAGGAAACCAGTTCCAGTTGGCCTGGAGCAACACCTTGCAGTACCAGGTAGCGCTGAACGGCTTTCGCACGACGCTCGCCCAGAGCCATGTTGTACTCACGAGTACCACGGGCGTCAGTGTTACCTTCCAGAACAACGCGAGCGCCGTTAGCTTTCAGGTCCTTGGCGTGAACGTCCAGAGCGCGCATGGCTTCTGGCTTCAGGTCCGAACTGTCGTATTCGAAGTAGAAAGTGGTGATCGCGCGCAGAGCAGCTTCTTCGCTCAGGGAGCCGTCGACTGCACCAGTGTTAGCGCCGTAACCAGCGTTTGGATCAACAGCTGCGCCTTCACCGGCATTGTCGCCGCCTTTAGAGGAGCAACCAACGGCTACGGACAGAGCCAGAGCCAGAGCAGCAAACTTACCAAACTTCAGCATTTCCATCGTGAAACTCCTAATGAACCCCAGTGTGTTAAGTACTTCTTTTTGTAGCGCCGCGTCAGTTCAGGTAAGGGGACCAGGATGGTTCTCTGACTTCGCCTTGTGCGGTAGGAAGCGGGAGCCTTACGCGTCCGTTGATGGACACGAGCATCAAGACTCCCCGGCCCTGCTGGCGGGTGGCGTAGATTACCATGGTGCCGTTGGGCGCAACAGTGGCTGACTCATCAAGGTTGGTATCTGTAAGGATTTTCACGGTTCCGCGCTGCAAATCCTGGGCCGCAACCCGGAAATTAGTGAAACCATCCTGACGGTGAATCATTACCAACGTCTTTTCATCGGCCGAAAGCTTGGGATTGGCGTTGTAGTTACCGATAAAGGTCACACGTTCCGCGCCGCCACCGTTCACATTTGCCTTGTAGACCTGAGGCTTGCCGCCACGGTCAGAGGTGAAGTAGATGGTCGAACCATCTTTACCCCAGAACGGTTCGGTGTTGATACCCGGGCCGCTGGTCACACGCGAGAGCTGACGCGAGGCCATGTTCATCACGTAGATATCCGGGTTACCGTCCTTGGACAGCACGAATGCCAGGCGCGAACCATCCGGCGACCAGGCCGGTGCACCGTTGAGGCCTTCGAAGTTGGTGATCTGCTCGCGACGGCCGGTATCAATGTGCTGGACGAAGATACGTGGACGCTTCTGTTCGAACGATACGTAGGCAATACGCTTGCCGTCCGGCGCGAAGCGCGGCGACAGGATGGGCTCACGGGACTGCAGCAAGGTCACTGCACGCGCACCGTCGTAGTCCGAACGCTGCAGGGTGTAGCGGGTGTTGTCGACAGAGAAACGCTCAGCGGTCACATACAACAGGCGCGTGGAGAATGCCCCCTTGATACCGGTGAGTTTTTCAAACGACTGGTCCGAAATGTAGTGGGCCATGTCGCGCAGTTGTTCAGCGGTGCCGGAGACATTGCCGGTCAGGACCTGCTGCTCGGTGGCCACGTTGAACAAGGTGTAGGTGATTTGCAGGCGACCGCCGGCCGGCGTGATGTTGCCGACCATCAGGTACTGCGCGCCCACCGCTTTCCAGTCACGGAACACAACTTCGCTGGCCTGGTTGGGCTGGCTGATCATGTTGCCTTTTGGAATCGGTGCGTAGTAGCCGGAGTTACGCAGGTCGTCACTGACGATCTGGGCCATGTCATCCGGCAGCACACTGCCGCCCTGCCAGCCGAACGGTACCACCGCGATCGGGGTGGCCCGATCGCTGCCGCTGGTAACCAGGATGTTCTTTTCATCCGCCGCCGCTATCCCTGCCATACAGCAAATAACGACAAGCATTCCTCGAAGAAGGTTTCTCACAAGGCTAGATCCTCAGGTGTGAATGTCATCTTGAATGAACGATAGGGAGCGAAGTCGCTTGGTTTCATTCCCTGCATCTCGGTCAACCGGCCAATATTCTTGACTGCGGCAACCGCCGAACTGTCGAACGAACCGTCACCACTGGACTTGGCCACGCTGACCGAAGTCACCGTACCGTCCGGCAACATGCCGATCTGCAGCACTACTGTCATGCCTTTACGTGCCGAAGGTGGACGTGTCCAGCCTTCCGCTGCCCGCGCCCGGATCAGGTCGTCGAAACTGCCCGCGACTTCATCGCCACGTTCATCGGCCAAGGCTTGCTGACGCTGCGGCGTGTCGGAAAGCAAATCTGCCAGGGCCTGGGCCTTTTTCTCTTCGGCGGATTTACGGGCTGCTTCCTGGGCCTTTTTCTTGGAGGCGTCGGCGGCAGCTTTCTTCTTCGCGTCGTCGGCGACTTTCTTCTTCGCCTCGTCTGCTTCAGCTTTTTTCTTGGCGTCTTCGGCGGCTTTCTTCTTCGCGTCTTCGACGATCTTTTTCTTGGCTTCCTCAGCGGCCTTTTTCTTGGCCTCTTCTTCGGCAGCTTTCTTGGCTTCTTCTTCGGACTTCTTCTTGGCTATATCAGCCAATTGTTTCTCTTCGGCCTTTTTGGCTTCGGCAGCTTTCTCGGACTTCTTGGCTTCATCAGCCTTTTTCGCCTCGTCGGCTTTCTTCGCTTCGTCAGCCTTTTTCGATTCCTCGGCCTTTTGAGCCGCCTCTTCTTTCTTTTGTTCCGCAGCAGCCTTCACCGCTTCCTGCTCGACCTTCTTCTGTTCCATCTGCTCGACTTCGGTCTGGCGCGCAGCCGACTTCTGGGCCTCACCCGCAATCTTCTGATTGGTCTGGGTGGTGGCCTGACTTTTCGATTTCAGCTGATACAGGGTCGCCTGCACGATCGGCTTGGCTGGCGGCAGGTCCGGGGTCATGGCAAAGCTGACGAACAGCATGCCAAACACCAGGACGTGCAGGGCAATTGCCCAGACGCTAGGCCAGAAGAAGCTTTCCGAGGCGGACGGCTCTCGCTGTTGCTGCATCAGGGCGCCTCGGTAATCAAGCCAACGTTACCCACGCCGGCCTTCTGCAGCCCGCCCATGGCGCCCATGACGGAACCGTAGTCGACCGACTTGTCGCCGCGGATGAACACCTGGGTGTGCTTGCCGCCTTCGTTGCCGGAACGAATGATCTTGGTCACGGCATCGGTCATCGCCGGCAAGGTCAGGGCCTTGTCCTGCTGTTTCTGCGTGTCGACTTCGCTGCCAAGGTTCCAGTAGTAGGTCTTGTCAGCCTTGATCGAAATGGTCAGGACCTGAGTGTTGTTGTCCTGCGGCAAGGCTTCACTGGAAACCTTGGGCAGATCAACCTTCACGCCCTGGTTGAGCATCGGCGCGGTCACCATGAAGATAACCAGCAGCACCAGCATCACGTCGATGTAGGGCACTACGTTCATCTCGGCGACCGGCTTGCGCTTTTTGCGAGCTCGAGCGATTAAAGCCATTGGGAATTACCTGCTTATTCTTCGCTGGTGTGCACTTTACGGTGCAGGATCGCCTGGAATTCATCGGCGAAGGTGTAGTAACGGCCGATCAAGGTTTCGCTGGTGGCGGCAAAACGGTTGTAGGCGATTACTGCGGGGATAGCGGCGAACAGGCCGATCGCGGTGGCGATCAGGGCTTCGGCAATGCCCGGGGCTACGGTAGCCAGGGTCGCCTGCTGCGCCTGGGCCAGACCCCGGAAGGAGTTCATGATGCCCCATACGGTACCGAACAGGCCGATGTACGGGCTGACGGAGCCGACGGTCGCCAGGAACGGCAGGCTTTGCTCCAGCTTCTCTTCTTCGCGGGAGATGGCCACGCGCATGGCTCGGGCCACGCCTTCCATCACGGCTTCCGGGTCAACGCCCGGCTGCTGGCGCAGGCGCGAGAATTCCTTGAAGCCGGCGCGGAAGATTTGCTCGACGCCCGAATCCGGGTCCGGATTGCTGCCGGCCTGGCGATACAGCTTGGACAGGTCGATACCCGACCAGAAGCGCTCCTCGAAGCTCTCCAGGGCGCGTCGACCAGCACGCAGCAGGTTGCTGCGCTGAAAAATCATGACCCAAGAGGTAACCGATGCGGCTACCAGGGTCAGCATGACCAGTTGCACCACGATACTGGCATTACTGACCAGGCTCCACATCGAGGAATGGTCGACGACGGTAGGTTCCACGCTAAATCTCCTGCTTTGATTGTTTACCCGCGCCGCTCACGGCAGCAAAGGCCGCACGTAGAGTTTCGGGAATGGCCCGAGGTTTCAAACTGTTGGTGCGTACACATGCCACCAGGAACTGCCCCTCACAGAGCAGCGTTGCATCCGTAGCCCGCCTGACCTGCTGCTTGAATCGCAGGCTGGCACGGTTCAATTCGATGACTTCAGCGCTGACCAACAACTCATCGTCCAGTCGCGCCGGTGCGTGGTAACGCGCCTCGCTGGAATGCACGACGAATAACAGGTCCTCCCCGGCCAGCGTGGATTGGGCAAAGCCCAGCTCCCTTAGCCGCTCGGTTCGAGCCCGTTCCATGAATTTCAGGTAATTGACGTAATAAACGATGCCGCCGGCATCAGTGTCCTCGTAATAAACGCGACAGCGATGTGCGAACGACTGATCCCCGTTTTGCGCGCGCATACTCTAGTGCTTACTCCTCAGGTTGCCAATCCGGCTGGACAACTGTTTTTTCAATACCTGAACATATTTCCAACGCCTGAATGACGACGCCAGACACTGGGACAGCACAAACTTCAGATAAATCACCCCACATGGCAAATACCCTGCAGGAGCGAGCTTGCTCGCGAAGCACCTGAGCGCGACGCGTATCACCAGACACACTGCGTCATCGTTGACGTTTTTCGCGAGCAAGCTCGCTCCTACAGTTTTTAATCGTCCACTGCATCGAGAAATTCGTCTACCACAGGCATCTCTCCCAATCGTGACGGAATGTTTAGCCCAAAGTGCAGATAGGCATGACGCGTCACCACCCTGCCCCGCGGCGTGCGCATGATATAGCCCTGCTGGATCAGGTAGGGCTCCAGTACATCTTCAATGGTGTGACGCTCTTCACTGATTGCAGCCGCAAGGCTGTCCACACCCACCGGGCCGCCGTCGAACTTCTCGATCATGGTCAGGAGCAGACGCCGATCCTGGTGATCGAAGCCATGTTCGTCCACATCCAGCAGGTTCAAGGCCAGGTCCGCGACCGCCTTGGTGATATGCCCCTTGGCGCGCACCTCGGCAAAATCGCGCACGCGGCGCAGCAAGCGGTTGGCGATCCGAGGTGTACCGCGGGCACGCCGGGCGATTTCGAAAGCGCCTTCCGGGTCCAATGGCAAGCCGAGGATGTTCGCCGAACGGCTGACGATGGTCGCAAGGTCTGCCGTGCTATAGAACTCCAGACGTTGAACAATGCCGAAACGGTCTCGCAGCGGGTTGGTCAACATGCCCGCGCGGGTCGTGGCCCCCACCAGCGTGAACGGCGGCAGGTCAAGCTTGATCGAACGGGCCGCCGGGCCTTCGCCGATCATGATGTCGAGCTGGAAGTCCTCCATCGCCGGGTATAACACTTCTTCGACAATCGGCGACAACCGGTGGATCTCGTCGATAAACAGGACGTCGTGGGGTTCCAGATTGGTCAGCAACGCGGCCAGGTCGCCGGGGCGCTCCAGCACCGGGCCGGACGTGGACTTGATCGACACGCCCATTTCCTGGGCAATGATGTTGGCCAGGGTGGTCTTGCCCAGGCCCGGCGGGCCGAAGATCAGCGTGTGATCCAGCGACTCACTGCGCCCGCGTGCGGCCTGGATGAACAGCTCCATCTGCTCGCGCACGGTGGGCTGGCCGATATAGTCGGCCAGGCTCAGGGGGCGGATGGCGCGGTCCTGGACTTCTTCACGGTCGCGCGGGCCGGTAGCCGCGATCAGACGATCAGCTTCTATCACTTAAATCATTCCCTTCAGGGCTCGGCGGATCATGTCTTCACTGCTCAGGTTCTTGTCCTTGATGGCCGATACGGCCTTGCTGGCCTCCTGTGGCTTGTAGCCCAGGGAGATCAACGCACTGACCGCATCGCTTTCGGCACTGGCGACCTGGCCTGCCGGCATATCCGGCTGGTTCGGGACCAGGGCGAACATGCTCGGCACCACTTCCCAGGCCTTGAAACGGTCCTTGAGTTCCACCAGCAAACGCTCGGCGGTTTTCTTGCCCACACCCGGCACCTTGGTCAGGGCCGAGGTGTCCTGGGCTGAAACGGCGCGTACCAGTTCATCCACTTCCAGGCTCGACATCAATGCCAGGGCCAATTTGGGCCCGACGCCATTGAGCCGAATCAGCTCGCGGAAGAAATCGCGGTCGCGCTTGCCGATGAAACCATAGAGCAGTTGCGCGTCTTCGCGCACCACTAAATGCGTGTGCAAGGTTATCGGCTCGCCGACCGACGGCAAGCGGTACAAGGTGGTCATGGGCACTTCAAGCTCATAACCCAATCCATTCACATCCAGAATCAGGTGCGGCGGCTGTTTCTCAGCCAGGGTGCCGCGCAAGCGTCCAATCACGGTTCAGATCCTTAAAGCTTGGGGGTCAGAGCAGGCCTGACCGGAAATAACGATTGCGCTGATGCTATCAGAGACGCAGGCGTCCGCCACGACTGCGTGCCGCACCCAGGCCATGGGGCAGCAGGCTGGAGCGGGTGTGGGCGTGGCAAATGGCGATGGCCAGGGCGTCGGAGGCGTCGATCTGGGGTTTTGAGGTGAGTTTGAGCATGTGCATGACCATCATCTGCACCTGCTCTTTATTGGCCCCACCCGTACCCACGACGGCCTGCTTGACCTGGGTCGCGGTGTACTCGGCGATCTCCATGCCCTCCTCGGCCCCCGCCACGATGGCCGCGCCACGCGCCTGGCCGAGCTTGAGCGCCGAATCGGCATTCTTGGCCATAAAGACTTTTTCGATGCCCATGGTTACCGGGCCGTAGGTCTGGATGACCTCCCGCACGCCGCGATAGACGATCTGCAGGCGTTCGGCCAGTTCGCCTGCGCCCGTGCGGATGCAGCCTGAGGCGACATACACGCAGCCGCGCGGAGTCTGTTGCACCACGCCAAAACCGGTGATGCGCGAACCGGGGTCGATACCTAGGATTAAAGTCATAACGCCTGCGGGTTAAATAAGTACATTTTCTGACACACCGTAGTTTCAATGTGGGAGGGGGCTTGCCCCCGATGGCGATGGTTCAGTCGATTTATAAATAACTGACACACCGCCATCGGGGGCAAGCCCCCTCCCACATTTTGACCTCATCGCTTTTTAGACTAGCTGTTCAGCCACGGACTCGGGGATGTCGGCGTTGGAGTACACATTCTGCACATCATCCAGGTCTTCGAGCATGTCCAGCAGCTTCAACACCTTCTGCGCACCGTCCAGGTCGAGTTCGGCGCTGGTGGTCGGCAGCATCACGATTTCCGCGTCGGTGCCCTTGAAGCCTGCGGCTTCCAGGGTATTGCGCACTGAGTAGAAGCTGGCGAAGGAGGTGAACACGTCAATGGAGCCATCTTCGTTGGTGACGACGTCGTCGGCGTCCGCCTCCATCGCGGCTTCCATCAGCGCGTCTTCATCCGTGCCCGGTGCAAAGGTAATCTGGCCCTTGCGCTCGAACAGATAGGCCACCGAACCGTCGGTCCCCAGGTTGCCGCCGCACTTGCTGAACGCGTGGCGCACCGCTGCGGCGGTACGGTTGCGGTTGTCGGTCATGCATTCGACCATCACCGCCACGCCGCCCGGGCCGTAGCCTTCGTAGGTCAATTCGACCATGTCGTCGGTATCGGCCGCACCGGCACCACGGGCCACGGCGCGGTCGATGATGTCGCGGCTCATGTTGGCGCCGAGCGCCTTGTCCAGCGCCAGGCGCAGGCGCGGGTTGGAGCCCGGGTCACCGCCACCCTGGCGGGCGGCGACGGTCAGTTCGCGAATCCACTTGGTGAAAATCTTGCCTTTCTTGGCATCCTGACGCTCTTTGCGGTGCTTGATGTTCGCCCACTTGGAATGGCCAGCCATAACACAACTCCGAAATTCTCTAGAAACCTATCAATCCCGCCGCCGGCGAGATTTCCCTCTTTTAAACGCAAAGGCGCATCCGAAGATGCGCCTTTTTGACTGCTTACAACCTTATCGCGCTTTCACGCAGCAGCCTTACTCAGCCTTCGGCGTCTCGCGCAGACGGATGTGCAGTTCGCGCAGTGCCTTGGCATCCACCACACCCGGGGCCTGGGTCATGACGTCCGCGGCGCTCTGGGTTTTCGGGAACGCAATCACCTCACGGATCGACTGGGCGCCGGTCATCAGCATCACCAGACGGTCCAGGCCGAACGCCAAACCACCGTGCGGCGGCGCGCCGTATTTCAGCGCGTCGAGCAGGAAGCCGAACTTCTCTTCCTGTTCCGCTTCGTTGATGCCCAGCAGGCGGAACACCGCTTGTTGCATCTCCTTGCGGTGGATACGGATCGAACCGCCACCCAGCTCGGTGCCGTTGAGCACCATGTCGTAGGCACGGGACAGCGCGCCGGCCGGGTTGGCTTCCAGCTCGGCCGGGGAGCACTTCGGCGCGGTGAACGGGTGGTGCAAGGCGCTGAAGCTGCCGTCGTCGTTTTCTTCGAACATCGGGAAGTCGACAACCCACATCGGCGCCCATTCGCAGGTCAGCAGGTTCAGGTCGTGGCCCAGCTTGATGCGCAGCGCGCCCAGGGCCTCGCTGACGATCTTGGCCTTGTCGGCGCCGAAGAACACGATGTCGCCATCGACCGCACCAACGCGATCGAGGATTTCGTTCAGGTTGTCCAGCGGGATGTTTTTAACGATCGGCGATTGCAGACCATCAACGCCATTGGCGCGCTCGTTGACCTTGATGTAAGCCAGGCCCTTGGCACCGTAGATGCCGACGAACTTGGTGTAGTCGTCGATCTGCTTGCGCGGCATGCTCGCACCGCCCGGCACGCGCAGGGCGGCGATGCGGCATTTCGGGTCGTTGGCCGGGCCGCTGAACACCTTGAAGTCGACTTCTTTCAACTGGTCGGCCACGTCCACCAGTTCCAGCGGGTTACGCAGGTCCGGCTTGTCGGAACCGTAGCGGCGCATGGCTTCTTCGAAGGTCATGTGCGGGAAGTCGCCGAATTCCAGGTCCAGCACTTCCTTGAACAGGTTGCGGATCATTTGTTCGGTGAGACCCATGATCTCTTTTTCATCGAGGAAGCTGGTCTCGATGTCGATCTGGGTGAATTCCGGCTGGCGATCGGCGCGCAGGTCTTCGTCGCGGAAGCACTTGGCGATCTGGTAGTAACGGTCGAAGCCGGCCACCATCAGCAGCTGCTTGAACAGCTGCGGCGATTGCGGCAAGGCGAAGAAGCTGCCTGGGTGGGTACGGCTAGGCACCAGGTAGTCACGCGCGCCTTCCGGAGTGGCGCGGGTGAGGATCGGCGTTTCAACGTCAAGGAAGCCGTTCTCGTCGAGGAAGCGGCGGATGCTGGTGGTCATGCGCGAGCGCAGACGCAGCTTCTCGGCCATTTCCGGGCGACGCAGGTCCAGGAAGCGATAGCGCAGGCGAGTTTCCTCGCCAACGTCGGAATATTCGTTGAGCGGGAACGGCGGGGTTTCCGACTCGTTCAGCACCTGCAGCTCATAGCCCAGCACTTCAATGCCGCCGGACGCCATGTTCTTGTTCACCGCACCGGCCGGGCGCAGACGCACCTTGCCGGTGATTTTCACGACGTATTCGCTGCGCACGCGGTCGGCGGCAGCGAAGCTCTCGGCGCGATCCGGGTCGAACACCACCTGGGCCAGACCATCACGATCACGGATATCGAGGAAGATCACCCCGCCGTGGTCGCGGCGACGGTGAACCCATCCGCAAAGGGTGATTTCCTGACCTTCCAGGGTCTCGTTCAGTTGGCCGCAATAGTGGCTGCGCATCATGGTAGTGGTTTCACTTCTCGTAATTCGAAATTCGGTGGCAGGCCTGCCGCGTCACCGTACATTAAAGCAGGGGACGGATAATGCAGGAGCCTGCGCGTAGAGTTCAACTCAGTCTGCTTTGTCGCCGCCCGCCAGGTTCTTCTTGGCGCCGGTCTTGAAATCGGTCTCGTACCAGCCGCTGCCGCTCAGGCGGAAGCCCGGCATGGACAACATCTTTTTCAACTCAGGTGCCTGGCAGGCTGGGCAATCGACCAACGGCGCGGCGCTGATCTTCTGAATGGCTTCCAACTGATGACCACAGGAAGCACATTGATAGTCGTACATGGGCATGGAGATGTCTCGGCGATCAGATCGTAACGGCGCCACGCCCTGCCGTCGTGCATATAACCCGGCATGCGCAGCAAAGCGCGGGATTATATCTGGTAAATCGAGGCAGCGCAGCCGGCTTTCTGCCCGAGGCCCGGCCCGCCGCAAGCATGGGCCGGGGCCTGGCGCCCTCCAGTCAGACTGACCCGCAGGTGCCAACGCGATCTTTCAACAGGTGAACGACGCACACCACCCGCACCAGCCCGCTGAAGTTCTTCACGCCGCCATAACGCAGATGCACTTCGCGGTCGACATAGGACAACAACGCACTGACCGAGCAGGTATTGATCCTGGCTATTTCCGTCAGAATGTTCCAATAGATCTGTTCAAGCCGCAGGCACGTGGAAAACCCGTTGAGGCGCACCGACCGCGATAAGGGTTTGGCGAGCCCCATGTCGAACCCTTTCGCGAAAGGGTCGACCTTTATCTTGTGAAAACCTGCGGTTTCCACGCCCTTACCCAATCCACACGACATACACCTGACACTCCCTTGCCAAACATCGGTCCATGGGTTTGTCCCATTGGACGGTAGGCCTATAAAACCGCAGGAAGCGATGGGCAGCCAGAAGACGCGGGAGTTGGGCGTCGTAGGACAACGCCAGGAAACACAGGGAAACAAGTGGGTGGCGGCATGAAGACGCCACCCAAGCTTGACGGTTACTGGTTTTCGAGCAGCGAGCGCAGCATCCAGGCGGTTTTTTCGTGCACTTGCATACGCTGGGTCAGCAGGTCAGCCGTCGGCTCATCGCTGACCTTGTCGAGCAACGGGAAAATGCCCCGCGCGGTGCGAGTGACGGCCTCTTGGCCGGCCACCAGTTGCTTGATCATCTCTTCGGCGCTCGGCACACCCTCTTCTTCCTTGATCGAAGACAGACGGGCGTAGATCGAGTAGGCGCCCGGCGCCGGGAAGCCCAGGGCACGAATACGCTCGGCGATGGAATCCACCGCCAGTGCCAGTTCGTTGTACTGCTCCTCGAACATCAGGTGCAGCGTACGAAACATGGGGCCCGTGACGTTCCAATGGAAGTTGTGGGTCTTCAGATACAGTACATAGGTATCGGACAGCAGCCGCGAAAGTCCGTCGACGATGGATTTACGGTCTTCTTCACTGATACCAATATCGATTGCCATGTTTTTCCCCTTCAATTGATGAGCATTCATTGATCAGGTGCAGGACCACTCTAGCAAGAGTGTCGCTCACGTGCAGCCCGGCACGTCCAGGCGATGTGCGGCAAATCGCCCCGCATCGCTTGCGAGGCAGCGGCCGGCGAGCCTGTGTCCTGTAGGAAAAACGCTCGAGAGGCCGCTCAAATTACCTGCACCCGTCTAGGACAAGCCTTCGGCGCAAAAATGCCACCGCGATTGCAATACCCCGAAACGCTTGATTTGAGTAGGCACAGCCTTTGCTGTTAAATAGGCGCCGTGTGGCTGCCGTTCATTTCTGCGGCACGTCACATAGGCTGATACCCGCGCACGTGCTCAACGCCTCCCATTGTTCAGAAGCGAACCGTGCCAGTCAGCTCTTCCTTGTGATCCGTCTTAACGTGAGTTAATCAAAATGTTGAAAATCGTCCACCTGCTGACGGGCGTTGCGGCTTTGCTGCTGTCCTTTATCCCGAGCCTGCAGCCTGAAAGCCTGCCCTACCTGCAACAACACGACGCTCTATACCTGGCCTTGTTCGGCCTTCTCAACCTGACACTGGCACCGGTAATCCCTTACTGGAACAAAGGCACGCGTCATCAACTGCAAAACCTGGTCAGCGCGCTGCTGGTACTGACCGTTGTCGTTCAAACCCTCACCCTGCTGGCACCCATGCCTGAAGTGGGCGGCCACCCGGCCATCCTGCTCAGCCTGGTGATTGCTGTGGTCGCCATCGTTCTTCACCTGGCCATCAGCTTCTACCGTTCGTCCCCAGCGGCCGCGTCGCAAAACTACGACATGACCAACCGGGATACCGGGACCGTCAAGTGGTTCAACACCTCCAAAGGCTTCGGCTTCATTTCGCGCGACTCGGGCGACGATATCTTCGTCCACTTCCGGGCTATCCGCGGTGAAGGCCACCGCGTCCTGGTCGAAGGCCAGCGCGTGGAGTTCTCGGTGATGAACCGCGACAAAGGCCTGCAAGCTGAAGATGTAATCGCTGCCCTGCCGCGTCGCTGATTCCAGACGGCGCTGCAAAAAAAACCGCGATCCGGCGTTGCCCGGATCGCGGTTTTTTATTGCGCGCTCATTCAATAGTGCGGCGGCGGTGCTTCTTCTTCCGAGGTTTCGAACTGGCCGCCCATCTCTTCCTGGCGCTTGAGCAATGCGTTCATCTGCAATTGCAGGCGCTCCACGGCGTGCTGCTGGGCGACCAGAATGTCATTGAGGGTTTCGATGGTGTCGTCCTGGAAAGCCAGGCGGCTTTCCAGGTCGGTGACGCGATTTTGCAGGTCCATGGTTCAGTCCTGGGTAAAAATGAAGTCGGCAGGCAGCAATTCACGCAGTCGGCTGCGGATCGCCGCCACCTGCTCCGGGTTGTAGGGAACGGCCGGATGCCTGCCCCACACCGGCGCCGGCCAGGCTGCGTCATCGCGCTTGCGCACGATGACATGCACATGCAACTGGCTGACGACATTGCCCAGCGCGCCGATGTTCATCTTGTCGGCGCACAGGCCTTCGTTCAGCAGTTGGGCGAGGGTCGTCGTTTCCTGCCACAACCGCTGTTGATCGGCGACATCCAGCTGAAACACTTCGCTGATACCGTTGATACGCGGCACCAGGATGAACCAGGGGTAATTCGCATCATTGGACAGCAGCAGGCGACAGAGCGGGAAGTCCCCAATGGCCAGAGTGTCTTGTTGCAGGCGTTGATCTAAAGCGAACACGTGGGCACTCCGTTCGGCAGGTCAATTTCAGGTGCCCAGCATAACGCCGAATGCTCACGGCTTCACGGTGAATGCGCAGGAAGCCTTGAGGCAGACGGATCGCATCCACGCACCCTTTCGAGGCAACGGGAGGTTTGAACCACCCTACCTCGGGCCTCGAAGGGATGCACCAAAATGACCCAGCCGTGCCTCAAAGAGGTCCGGCGCCTACCCACATGGAGGGTCAATCGGTAACGTTTTGCCCAGGCGCTGGTTGGGTGGATCACAGAAAAGGGGTAACCCCTGCCTGCCAAGTGAGAACCAAATGGCTTAAAAAGCCCGTGTTTATGCGGTTTTTACATTCCCGTAACGTTTTTCACGAAAAAATGACATTCGATCAGCGCTTTGTGCACGCTTGTTGCATTCACCTCCTTATCGTCGGCAACGACACCTGGAGGGATGCCGGGGTTTCGCGATAGGAAACAGTAGCGTTTCAATGTGTACCAGGGACGGGTTTCAAACTTTTAAACCGTTTGAAGAGAACATTGAAGTTGTCAGCCAGGTGATAACCGGGCTGTGATTTGCGACACGGAGCTAGCAATTTACGACAGCCTCGTAAAGAAGCTGAAAGGATAGTTGAGTAAGTATCGTCAATAGCGCCGGCGTGAGATAACTTTGCGCCGACACAATAAAGAAAGAGCCGCCCAGATAAAAATACAGGTGGGACGGCAGTACTCTTCCTAAAACCAAAGGAGCAAATCACGATGCGCGTGATGAAGTGGAGCATGATCGCCCTGGCTGTTTCAGCAGGCACCTCGCAGTTCGCAATGGCGTCCGCCCAGGACGATTCCAAGGGCTTTGTTGAAGACAGCACGTTCAGCATCAATACTCGCGCTCTGTACTTCAGCCGCGACTTCCGTAACAACCCGTCGGGCCCCGGCTCCAAAAGCCGTGCCGAAGAAACCGGCCTGGGCTTCAACGCGTTGTACGAATCGGGCTTCACCCAGGGCACCGTTGGTGTCGGTGTCGACGTGATCGGCCTGATGGGCCTCAAGCTCGACAGCGGCAAGGGCCGCGCCGGCACCGGCCTGTTCCCTACCGGTTCCGACGGTCGCTCGCAGGACGATTACTCCAAAGGCGGCGCCGCCGTTAAGTTCCGCATCTCCAATACCGTGCTGAAAATCGGTGACCAGTACACCACAGCCCCTGTATTCGCTTCCGATGACAGCCGTCTGCTGCCCGAGCTGCCACAAGGCATTTCGATCACCAGCAACGAAATCAAGGGCCTGAAGCTCGAAGGCGGTCACTTCACTTCCAGCGTCGCGCAGAACCAGACCTTCCATGACAGCCTGGGCCTGACCAAGACCGACTTTGTCGGCGGTGTCTATGCCTTCACGCCTGAAGTCACCGGCAGCCTGTACTACGCGAAAACCGAAGATTACTTCCGCAAGTACTACAGCAACCTGAACTGGACCCACGCCCTGAGCGATGACCAGTCGTTCGCGCTGGACTTCAACATCTACGACACCAAGAGCGAAGGCGCCGGCCTGCAGCGCGCGGCGAAAGATGGCGTGACCAAGCTCGACAACCGCGCATTCAGCCTGCAGGGCGCGTACACCATCGGCGCTCACACCTTTACCCTGGCTGCGCAGAAGGTTTCCGGCGACGGCGACTACGGCTATGGCGTAGATGGCGGCGGCACCGTGTTCCTGGCCAACTCCATCGCCCGTTCCGACTTCAACGCCGAAGGCGAGAAGTCCTACCAGGCGCGTTACGACATCAACATGGCGACCTTCGGCATTCCCGGCCTGAGCTTCATGACCCGTTACGTTACCGGTAGCGGCGCCAACACGGCCACCACCAGCAACGGTAAAGAGTGGGAACGTGACATCGAAGCCAAGTACGTGATCCAGAGCGGCCCGGCTAAAAACCTCAGCCTGCGTCTGCGTCAAGCGACCTATCGTTCCGGTGATGGCGTTTACTACGGTTCGCCTTCGATCGACGAACTGCGTCTGATCGCGAACTACCCGCTGAACATCCTGTAATCGCGAAAGCCCTTACAACGATGACTTAAGGTTTCGACCTTGAATAAAAAGCCGCTCCCCTGTTTGCAAGGGAGCGGCTTTTTTATTGCAGTTATATGTCAACGGAAAAGTAACTAGCAAGCTAAGTAACTATTCAGTAAGACAGCGAATAATGATATTTCACCGTCGCGTTTAAGCTGACCTTTCGGCCAACTTAAACGCAACACGGCTTTATCACTTCACCGGGGCTTCCTGCATCACGCGAATAACGCGCTGCGGGAACGGAATATCAATGTCCGCCGCTTTCAAGCGGTCGCGCGCCAGTTCATTGAGCATGAACACAACATCCCAATAATCCGCAGTGTTGGTCCAGCAGCGCAGGGAAACGGTGATGGAACTGTCGCCCAGGGTCGATACCACGGCGACGGGCGCAGGGTCGGCCAGCACGCGCGGGTCCTTGGCCAGTTCCAGCAACACTTCACGGGCTTTCTGCAGGTCAGCCTCGTAGTCCACGCCCACATCGAACACGACCTTGCGGGTCGGCTGGCGGTTGGTGTTGGTGATGATGCCGTTGGACAGAATGCCGTTCGGCACGATCACGGTCTTGTTGTCGCCGGTACGCAGCACCGTGTGGAAAATCTGGATACTGTCGACGGTGCCCGAGGTGCCCTGGGCTTCGATCCAGTCACCGATACGGAACGGACGGAACAGCAGGATCAGCACGCCGCCGGCGAAGTTGGCCAGGCTGCCTTGCAGTGCCAGGCCGATAGCCAGGGTAGCCGCACCGATGGCGGCGACGAACGAGGTGGTTGCCACGCCGATCATCGACGCCACGCTGACGATCAGCATGACTTTCAGCGCAATGTTCGCAAGGCTGGTGATGAAGTGCTGCAGCGCCAGGTCGGCGTTACGCAGCGCCAGCAGGCGCCCTACGCGGTGGGTAAACACGTTGATCAGCCACCAACCGATGGCCAGGGTGATAACGGCCAGCAGCACCCGGCTGCCGTATTCCATGATCATCGGGATCCAGGACTGCGAGGTTTTGATCAAGTGATCCACTTCTGCGTTTAAATCCATGTAGCTTCTCCTGTCTTAGCGGATATGCGGCTTGATTGACTGCCTGAAAACGCAATTGAGCCCCGTAGGGCTCAATTGTAGGCGCCGATTCTGGGCCGTGGGACGTCAAAAACGGCCACAGGTTCCACAAATGGCCATCAGTCGCGGAAGTTATTGAATTGCAGCGGCATGTCGAACGTCTTGGCGCGCAGGGCCGCGATGGCCTCTTGCAGGTCGTCGCGCTTCTTGCCGGTGACACGCACCTGTTCGCCCTGGATGGCCGCCTGGACTTTGAGCTTGGCATCCTTGATGTGCGCGACGATCTTCTTCGCCAGCTCCTTGTCGATGCCTTCCTTGAGCTCGGCTTCCTGCTTCATCAGCTTGCCGGAAGCATAGGCGTCCTTGACTTCAAGGCACTGCACATCGATCTTGCGCTTGACCAGGGCCAGCTTGAGGATTTCGATCATCGCTTCCAGCTGGAAATCGGCTTCAGCGGTCAGGTTGACGGTCAGTTCCTTTTCCTTGAATTCGAAGCTGCCCTTGCCTTTCAAGTCATAGCGACGGTCCAGTTCCTTGACGGCGTTTTCGACGGCGTTGGTGACTTCGTGTTTGTCCAGTTCGGATACCACGTCGAACGAAGGCATGTCATTTCTCCAATATAAGGGGCGGGCTCAGTAGAGATGGAGCGCGCCCGAGCTAAAATGCCGGGGCATTATAGCGGTTCTTTCGCCGCGTTCACCGCTGGCGACCCCAAGGAGCACACACTGATGGCGACCACCTGGCATATTCTCGGCGCCGGTAGCCTGGGCACCCTCTGGGCCACGCGTCTGGCGCGGGCGGGCGTGCCGGTGCGGCTGATCCTGCGCGATCAGGCGCGCCTGGCCAGCTATGCGTCGGGCGCGGGCCTGACCCTGGTTGAACAAGGCATTGCGCACACCTACCGCGTAACCGGCGAAACGCCCGACAGCACTGAACCTATCCACCGCCTGCTGGTGGCGTGCAAAGCCTACGATGCCCAAAGCGCTGTCGCACAGTTGCAACATCGCCTGGCGCCTGACGCGGAACTGATCCTGCTGCAAAACGGCCTCGGCAGCCAGGATGCCGTGGCCGCGCAGGTGCCGCAGGCGCGTTGCATCTTTGCCTCCAGCACCGAAGGCGCGTTCCGCGATGGCGAGTGGCGCGTGGTATTTGCCGGCCACGGCTACACCTGGCTGGGGGACCCCGCGCGCCCGACCGCGCCGCTGTGGCTGGAGGACTTGCAGGCCGCCGCCATTGCCCATGAATGGAGCACCGATATTCTCACGCGCCTGTGGCGCAAGCTGGCGCTCAATTGTGCGATCAACCCGCTGACCGTGCTTTACCAGTGCCGCAACGGGGGACTCCAGGCCCATCAATGCGAAGTCGCCACCTTGTGCGCCGAATTGAGCGAACTGCTGGAGTGCTGCGGCCAGCCTGCGGCAGCGCAGGACTTGCTCAGTGAAGTGCAACGGGTGATCCAGGCCACCGCGGCCAACTACTCGTCCATGTACCAGGACGTGGCCAACGCGCGGCGTACCGAAATCAGCTACTTATTGGGCTATGCCTGCCAGGCGGCGGCTCGTCATCGACGGGTGCTGCCGCATCTGCAGCAGGTGCAGGCGCGTTTGATCGAGCACTTGGTTGCACGCCGATTGCCCCACGACTGAGGCACGCGCTACCCTGCCTTATATCTATTGCCTGCGAAAAACCTGATGCCACTGCGCCAGCGTCTTGAAAACTTACCGGTAGGGCAGAAATTGCTGGCCGCCCTGCTGGTACTGCTGACCACCGTATTGCTGGTGGCCAACCTGACCTTTATCAGCGCCGCCTACTGGATCTCCCAGGAAAGCATGGCGCCCCAGGCGTTGCAGGCCATCGGTCGACTGGTGTCCAACCCGGCACTCGCCGCCGAGGCCCTTCAGTCCCCGGACAAGGCCGACGCCCTGCTCAATGAACTGACCAGCTATTCACCGTTGCGCGCCGCCGCCCTGTACGACGGCGAGGGCAATCGCCTGGCGCAGATGCAACACGGCGACCGCCTGCACCTGCCCGACAATTACCGGCATGTCGAAGCCTGGCGCCTCACCGAGTTTCGCAGCAACCAGATCATCACCCTGCCCCGCCCCGGCCAGCCTTCGGGGCATTTGCTGCTGGTGGCCAGCAGTGAGCTACCGGTGGCGTTCTATACCGGCACCCTGACCGCGAGCCTGGGCATCCTGATTTTCAGCGTCTTGCTGTGGCTGGTGATTGCCCGGCAGATCAAACGCTTGATCACCCGCCCCATCCATGAGCTTGAAGAACTGTCGCGCCAGGTGACGCGCGAAGAGAACTACGCCCTGCGCGCAGCCCCCGGCAACCGTGACGAAATCGGCAGCCTGGCGGAAGCGTTCAACACCATGCTGTCGCGCATCGAGGCCCGTGAACAACAGCTCAAACGTGCGCGGGATGATTCCCAGGCCGCCTACGACCAGGCCCAGGGCCTGGCCGAGGAAACCCGCCATACCAACCGCAAGCTGGAACTGGAAGTCCAGGTGCGCAGCAAAATCGAGAAAAAACTCACCGGTTTTCAGAATTACCTCAACAGCATTATCGACTCAATGCCTTCAGCGCTGATTGCCTTGGACGAACAGCTCTACGTCACCCAGTGGAATCAGGAAGCCACTGCGCTTTCCGGCACGCGCCTGGATGAAGCCCTCAATCAGCCGATCTTCCTCGCGTTCCAACCGCTCAAGCCGTACCTGCCGCAAATCAAGGCCACGGTGGAACAGCACACGGTGGAGCGGATCGAGCGGGTCACCTGGGTCAAGGACGACGAGCCAAAGCACTACGCGCTGACGTTCTACCCGCTGATGGGCGGTGCCGGGCGTGGCGTGGTGATCCGCATCGACGACATCACCCAGCGCCTGTCCCTGGAAGAAATGATGGTGCAATCGGAAAAAATGCTCTCCGTCGGCGGCCTGGCGGCCGGCATGGCCCATGAAATCAACAACCCGCTGGGCGCGATCCTGCACAACGTGCAAAACATCCGGCGGCGCCTGTCACCCGACCTGCCCAGGAACCTGGAACACGCCGAACAGGCAGGTATCGAACTGGAAACCGTCAACCGTTACCTGCAAGCGCGCGAAGTCCCGCAATTACTTGACGGCATTCAGCAGGCGGGCGCGCGTGCAGCGAAAATCGTCACGCACATGCTCAGTTTCAGCCGACGCAGCAACCGGCAAATGGCGCCCTGCGACTTGCCGGCCCTGATCGACCAGGCCGTGGAGATCGCCGGTAACGATTTCGACCTGGCCATCGGCTTTGACTTCAAGGGCCAGGCAATCATTCGCCAGTTCGATCCGCAACTGGGCCCGGTGCCGGGCACGGCCAACGAACTGGAGCAAGTGCTGCTCAACCTGCTGAAAAATGCCGCCCAGGCGATTCACCTGCGTGAAGACGACAGCGAACCGGGGCGCATCATCCTGCGCACCCGCCTCAACCCGCCCTGGGCCGAAATCCAGGTGGAAGACAATGGCATCGGCATGAGCGAAAACGTGCGCAAACGCACCTTCGAGCCGTTCTTCACCACCAAGGAAATAGGCCAGGGCACCGGGCTTGGGTTGTCGGTGTCATATTTCATCATTACCAATAACCACAAGGGCCAGATGGAAGTGCACTCGACCCTCGGCCAAGGCACGTGTTTCACCTTGCGTCTGCCGCTGGCCGGCAGCCAATTATCCCCTGCTGAACTCACCCGACTGGAGCAATGACCATGGGCTTTCGCCTGTCAAAGATCTACACCCGCACCGGCGACCAGGGCGAAACCGGCCTCGGCGACGGCCGCCGCGTGCCCAAGGATCACCCCAGGGTCGAGGCCATCGGCGAGGTGGATACGCTGAACAGTCAGTTGGGGTTGCTGTTGGCCAATCTGGAGGAACAGAGCGGCAAGCACCCCGAATTGAATGATGTCATCGAAGTGCTCACGCCCTGTCAGCATCGATTGTTCGACCTCGGCGGCGAGCTGGCGATGCCGGTGTACAAAGCGTTGACGGCAGCGGAAGTGGATCGGCTGGAAGCGGCAATCGATCGCTGGAACGAAGAGGTAGGGCCGTTGGAGAATTTCATCCTGCCCGGTGGTTCAGCGCTGATCGCCCAGGCCCATGTGTGCCGCAGCCTGGCGCGCAGTGCCGAACGTCGCTGTCAGCACTTGAATGCGGTAGAACCGTTGGAAGGGGTGGGGTTGGCGTATATCAATCGGTTGTCGGACTTGCTGTTCGTGGCGGCCAGGGTGATTGCCCGGCGCCAGGGGGTGGCCGAGGTGTTGTGGCAGGCGGCTGCCAAGCCACACTGATGTTTTTTGGGTGCCTGGCAGGGCCTTGATCGTTCCCACGCTCTGCGTGGGAATGCCGCCCGGGACGCTCCGCGTCCGCCTTTAAAGGCGTGACGCGGAGCGTCACAGCATGCGTTACCACGCGGAGCGTGGGAACGATCACGCTTCAAGCTTGCGGCCAAAACGCCCGAATCCCCGCCACACCCTGCGCTCCAGCCGCCCACGCCTGCTCACGCTGCGCAGGCCCAACTCCGCCCAGTAGAAACACCGGCTTGCTGAATCCACGGATCAGCTCGGCCGCCTGCTCCCAACCCAACGGCTGCGCCTCGGGATGGGTTTGAGTCGGCTGAACCGGCGACAGCGTGACGAAATCCACGTCCATCAATTCCGCCAGCGCCAGCTCCTCAGCATTGTGGCAAGAAGCCGCCAGCCAACGATCCTCAGGCAGCGGACGGCCCTTGCTCGCATATTTGCGCAATTGCGCCGAGGTCATGTGCCAGCCGGCTGCGGGGAAATCCCCCAGCCATTCGAACGGCCCCTTGATCATCAATTGCGCCTTGCCGGCACACAGGCCCACCGCATCCACTGCCAGGTCACGGTATTTGGGGTCGTAGCCGTTGGGTGCGCGCAGTTGAACCAGCTTGATGCCACCGGCGATAGCCTTCTGGATGCCACGCAGCAGCGTCGGGGTTTCCAGCTCGCCAGGGGTGATCAGGTACTCGGCGGGCAAGCGCGCAGCAGCGACAATCGGTGTATTCGCCGCCGGGAACGCATAGTTGACCAGGTCCCGTGGCGTCACCCATTCCAACGGCTGCCCTTCAGCGCCGTGGGGTTCGCCGGTGAAGGCCGAGACCTCCCAGACATCCAGCAGCACCTGCTTGTCCGGGTAGTCATGTTGCACCTGGATCAACGGCCGCGCGGTGGTGACCTGGATACCCAGCTCTTCCTGCAATTCGCGGGACAAGGCCGTGGAGACCGATTCATTCGCCTCCACCTTGCCGCCGGGAAATTCCCAGAGGCCGCCTTGATGTTGAGTATCGGCGCGGCGTGCCAGCAGGATCCTGCCATCGACACCGCGGATCACCGCTGCTGCTACATGCACTCGTTTCACCGCCACTGCTTCCTCTCGTTATAACCCTTGTAGGAACGAGCTTGCTCGCGAAGAACGTCAACCATAACGCGTACACCCTGGATGAACGCGATGGCGTTGAGTTTTTCGCGAGCAAGCTCGCTCCTACTTTCAGGTGCGATATTCCGCGTTGATCTTCACGTATTCGTGGGACAGGTCCGTGGTCCAGATGGTTTCGCTGCACTCGCCGCGACCCAGCTCGATGCGGATGGTGATTTCTTCCTGCTGCATCACTGCCGAGCCCTGGGCTTCGGTGTAGGTTTCGGCGCGGGCGCCACGGCTGGCAATGCACACGTCGCCGAGGAACACGTCGATCTTACTCACGTCCAGGTCAGGCACCCCGGCGCGACCAACGGCTGCGAGGATGCGGCCCCAGTTCGGGTCGGAAGCGAACAAGGCGGTCTTGATCAGCGGCGAGTGCGCAACGGTGTAACCCACGTCCAGGCATTCCTGATGGTTGCCGCCGCCGTTGACTTCAACGGTGACGAACTTGGTCGCGCCCTCGCCGTCCCGCACGATGGCCTGGGCCACGTCCATGCACACCTCGAATACCGCCTGCTTCAACGCTGCAAACAGCGGGCCTTCGGTGGAGGTGATTTCCGGCAGGTTGGCCTGGCCGGTGGCGATCAGCATGCAGCAGTCGTTGGTGGAGGTGTCACCGTCGATGGTAATGCGGTTGAACGACTTGTTGGCGCCGTCCAGCATCAGGCGCTGCAGCACATCGCGGGAGACTTTGGCGTCAGTGGCGATATAACCGAGCATGGTGGCCATGTTCGGGCGGATCATGCCGGCGCCCTTGCTGATACCGGTCACGGTGACGGTGACGCCATCGTGCACGAACTGACGGCTCGCGCCCTTGGGCAAGGTGTCGGTGGTCATGATGCCGGTGGCCGCAGCCGCCCAGTTATCCACAGACAGGTCATCCAGCGCGGCTTGCAGGGCGCCTTCGATTTTCTCCACCGGCAGTGGCTCACCTATCACGCCGGTGGAATAGGGCAGCACCTGGCTGGCGTCTACGCCGGTCAACTGAGCCAGCTTGGCGCAGGTGCGCGCGGCGGCGACCAGGCCAGGCTCGCCGGTACCGGCGTTGGCGTTGCCGGTGTTGGTCAGCAGGTAACGAATCGACCCGGCCACACGTTGCTTGGCCAGGATCACCGGCGCAGCGCAAAAGGCGTTGAGGGTGAACACACCGGCGACGGTCGAGCCTTCGGCACAGCGCATCACCACCACATCCTTGCGCCCCGGACGCTTGATACCGGCCGAAGCGATACCGAGTTCAAAACCGGCGACCGGGTGCAATGTGGGCAAAGGACCAAGACCAACAGCCATGTATGCGCTCCTTGAGAGAGAGGATGTGTATGCCGTCACTGTCGACGGGAATTAATGGCAAAACGCCGCGACGGCTGATGCCGGTCGCGGCGCAGGATGTTGCAGCGTCAGGCGAAAATCTTATTCGATCTGGCCGTGGCAGTGTTTGAATTTCTTGCCCGAACCGCAGTAGCACAGCTCATTGCGGCCCAGCTTCTGATCATTGCGTACCGGGGTTTGAGCCAGGGCCACATCGACCTCTTCGCCCAACACTTCAGGCGCGTCCAGGCCAGGCGCTTCGTCATGCTGGAACTGCATGCGCGCAGCCAGTGCCTCGGCTTCCTGACGCAGACGTGCTTCTTCCTCGATCGGGTCTTCGCGACGCACCTGAACGTGGGACAGCACGCGAATCGAGTCGCGCTTGATCGAATCCAGCAGCTCGGAGAACAACGTGAACGACTCGCGCTTGTACTCCTGCTTCGGGTTCTTCTGGGCGTAGCCACGCAAATGGATACCGTGGCGCAAGTGGTCCATGGTCGACAGGTGGTCTTTCCACAGATCGTCCAGCACGCGCAGGACAATTTGCTTCTCGAAGGTGCGCAGTGCTTCGGCACTCGCCTGCTCTTCTTTCTCGTTGTACGCGGCCAGCAGCTCGGTCATCAGCTTCTCGCGCAGCGTCTCTTCGTACAGGTGATCGTCCTCGTCCAGCCACTGCTGAACCGGCAGGTCGACGCCGAAGTCGCTCTTCAACGCGGCTTCCAGGCCGGCCACATCCCACTGCTCAGGCAGCGACTGCGGCGGGATGTGCGCGCTGACGGTGGCGTTGAGCACGTCCTGGCGGAAGTCAGCGATGGTTTCGCCAATGTTGTCGGCGGCCAGCAACGTGTTACGCATGTGATAGATCACTTTACGTTGTTCGTTGTTGACGTCATCGAACTCGAGCAGCTGTTTACGGATGTCGAAGTTGCGCCCTTCTACCTTGCGCTGGGCCTTCTCGATGGCGTTGGTCACCATGCGGTGTTCGATCGCTTCCCCGGACTGCATGCCCAGGGCCTTCATGAAGTTCTTCACCCGGTCCGAGGCGAAGATACGCATCAGGCTGTCTTCCAGGGACAGGTAGAAACGGCTGGAACCGGCGTCACCCTGGCGACCGGCACGACCACGTAACTGGTTGTCGATACGGCGCGATTCGTGACGCTCGGACGCAATCACCTGCAAACCGCCGGATTCCAGCACGGCCTGGTGGCGTTTCTGCCAGTCCGCCTTGATCTGGGCGATCTGCTCGGGGGTCGGGTTGTCGAGGGAGGCCACTTCCACTTCCCAGTTACCGCCCAACAGGATGTCGGTACCACGACCGGCCATGTTGGTGGCGATGGTCAGCGCGCCGGGGCGACCGGCCTGGGCGATGATCTCGGCTTCCTTCTCGTGGAACTTGGCGTTGAGGACCTTGTGCTCGATGCCTTCCTTGTTGAGCAGGTTGGACACGTGCTCGGAAGTCTCGATGGTCGCGGTACCCACCAGGATCGGGCGGCCCTTGGCCATGCCGTCCTTGATGTCGTTGATGATCGCCGCGTATTTCTCTTCGGCGGTCAGGAACACCAGGTCGTTATAGTCTTTACGCGCCAGTGGCTTGTTCGGCGGGATGACCACCACCGACAGACCATAGATCTGGTGGAATTCGAACGCTTCGGTGTCGGCCGTACCGGTCATGCCGGACAGCTTGTTGTACAGACGGAAGTAGTTCTGGAAGGTGGTGGATGCCAACGTCTGGCTCTCGGCCTGGATATTGAGCATTTCCTTGGCTTCGATGGCCTGATGCAGGCCTTCGGACAGACGACGACCGGGCATGGTACGGCCGGTGTGTTCGTCGACCAGAACGACCTGGCCTTCCTGCACGATGTATTCGACGTTGCGATGGAACAGCTTGTGCGCGCGCAGGCCGGCATACACGTGGGTCAGCAGGCCCAGGTTATGCGCCGAGTAAAGGCTCTCGCCCTCGGCCAGCAGGCCGATCTGGGTCAGCATGTCTTCGACGAACTGGTGACCGGCTTCGTTGAGTTCGACCTGACGGGTCTTCTCGTCAATGGTGAAGTGACCTTCTTTGGTCACCACGCCTTCGACTTCCTCGATGTGCTGCTCCAGGCGCGGGATCAACTTGTTGATCTCGGTGTACAGGCGCGAGCTGTCTTCGGCCTGGCCGGAGATGATCAGCGGGGTACGGGCTTCGTCGATGAGGATGGAGTCGACTTCGTCGATCACGGCAAAGTTGAGTTCGCGCTGGAATTTTTCTTCCATGCTGAACGCCATGTTGTCGCGCAGGTAGTCGAAACCGAATTCGTTGTTGGTGCCGTAGGTGATGTCGGCGGCGTAGGCGGCGCGCTTCTCTTCCGGCGGCTGGAACGGCGTTACCACGCCGACGGTCAGGCCGAGGAATTCATACAGCGGGCGCATCCAGTTGGCGTCGCGGCGAGCCAGGTAGTCGTTCACCGTCACAACGTGCACGCCCTTGCCGGACAATGCGTTGAGGTAAACGCCCAGGGTTGCCACCAGGGTCTTGCCTTCACCGGTGCGCATTTCGGCAATCATGCCTTCATGCAAGGTCATGCCGCCGATCAACTGGACGTCGAAGTGGCGCATGCCCATGACGCGTTTACCGGCTTCACGGGCGACCGCAAAGGCTTCGGGAAGCAGCTTGTCGAGGGTTTCACCTTTGGCTATGCGGGCCTTGAACTCTTCGGTCTTGGCGCGCAATTGCTCGTCCGACAGGGCAACCATCTGCTCTTCGAAGGCATTGACCAGCTGCACCGTCTTGAGCATGCGTTTGACTTCGCGCTCATTCTTGCTTCCAAAAAGTTTCTTTAACAAAGGCGCAAACATATCGGCAGGTTCTTCCACACATAGGGATGGAGGGCGCACCGTCAGTGGCCCGAGCAGCCCTCACGGCCGCATGCGAACGCGCATTCTACCCGGAATCGTGGGTGAGGAAAGTGGCGTTGTTCCCGGATGCGGGCACGGCGCTGTGAGAGGGCCTGTTTAAAATAAGGGCTTTTGCTGGAACTTCAACCCATCAAGCGCAGAAGTTACTTATTGATTTCACGGGAAAAGCCCTGCCGATGCATGGCTTCGGGGCCCACAGGCGCTTTCTGTTAAGATGGCGGCTCTGTTACCTAAGGTGTCTAAACATGGCATTTCGCCCTCTTCCAGCCCGCGCTCCCGGCGTGTTGCTTCGCGAAGCCAAGCCGTTGAAAGCCATCTTTGGCCACGCGAAACGGCTGGGGCATTTGCAACGCCTGCTTGAAAGCCAGTTGCAACCGGCCGCGCGCGAACACTGTCATGTGGCGTCCTGGCGTGAAGGCAATCTGCTATTAATTGTCACTGACGGCCATTGGGCGACCCGTTTGCGTTACCAGCAAAAACGCCTGCAGCGCCAATTGATGGTGTTCGATGAGTTTGCCGGCCTGGTGCGTATCCAGTTCAAGGTCCAGCCGCCCACCGTGCTGCGCAGCACGGCGGGGCATACGATGGACCTGTCGGAAAATGCCGCCGAAACCCTCCAGGCCACCGCTGAAGGGATCAACGATCCGGGTCTGCGCGCGGCACTGCAACGGCTGGCCGCCCATGCCAGGCCCAAACCCTGAACCTCACTTGCGCTTGCTGCCGCCCAGCAACGAGCCCAGCAAGCCGCGCACCAACTGCCGCCCCATCTGATTGGCGGCCTGCTGCATGGCGGATTTCAGCGCCTTGCCTGCCGTGGTTCCCAGGAACGCACCGGCCTTGTCGGTGAAGCTGGGCTCTTGCGTGGCGGGCTTGGTCTCATCGGTCGGCCCCAAGTCCTTGCGCGCCATCAGCACCTCGTAGGCCGATTCGCGGTCAATCGGCTTGTCGTAACGGCCCTGCAGCGGCGAACTGGCGATCAATGCCGCCCGTTCGGCCTCGGTCAGCGGCCCGATCCGCGACTGTGGCGGTGCGACCAGCACTCGCTGGACCACCTCCGGCGTGCCCTTTTCCTGCAAGGTGCCCACCAGCGCTTCACCGGTGCCCAACTCGGTCAGCACCGCCAGGGCATCGAAGGCCGGGTTGGGGCGGAAACCGTCCGCCACCGCCCGCAGGGATTTTTGCTCTTTGGTGGTGAATGCCCGCAGGCCATGCTGAATACGCAGGCCCAGTTGCGCCAGCACCGTGTCAGGCAAGTCGCCCGGCGATTGCGTGACGAAGTACACGCCCACCCCTTTGGAGCGAATCAACCGCACCACTTGCTCCAGACGGTCCTGCAACGCCTTGGGTGTGTCGGCGAACAACAGGTGCGCTTCATCGAAAAACAGCGCCAACAGCGGTTTTTCCGCATCACCGCGCTCGGGCAACTGCTCGAACAGTTCCGCCAGCAGCCACAACAGGAAGGTCGCATAGACCTTCGGCGCGTCATGCACCAGGCGGCTGGCGTCCAGCAGATGGATACGGCCGCGCCCGTCGCCGGCGGGCTGCAAAATATCCTCGAGCTGCAGGGCCGGCTCGCCGAACAGCGCCTCGGCGCCCTGCTGCTCCAGCACCGCGAGACGCCGCAACAACGCCTGGCTGGAACCGGTGGTCATCAACGCCGCATCGTCACCCAACAGTTCAGGGTGATAACGCAGGTGGTTGAGCAATGCCTTGAGGTCTTTAAGGTCCAGCAGCAGCAGGCCCTCACGGTCGGCCACCTTGAACGTCGCGTACAGCGCCGACTGCTGGCTGTCGGTGAGTTCCAGCAGGCTGCCGAGCAACAACGGGCCCATTTCACTGATGGTGGTGCGCAACGGATGACCGGACTGACCGTGGATATCCCACAGCGTGACCGGATAAGCCTTTGGCGCGTAATCAAGGAAGGGCATCCCGGCGATGCGTTCGGCGACTTTGCCCTGGGGATTGGCCGCAGCGCCCAGGCCGCACAGGTCGCCCTTGATGTCGGCGGCGAATACCGCCACCCCCGCGTCACTGAACGCTTCGGCCAGGCGCTGCAAGGTGACGGTCTTGCCGGTGCCCGTGGCGCCGGCGATCAACCCGTGACGGTTGGCCAGGCGCATGGGCTGGGCGATGGGCTGGCCATCCGGGCCGGCACCGATAAGCAGTTGTGTGGAGTCAGGCATTTCGTCACCTATGGTTAATCTTTAGTGCCGCGAGGTCGATATAGACGGATGTAAGCCCGACAAAGACTAAAAAATAGTCAGATAATTCCTATACGGCCCAACGGAGCTATCAGCAGAAATATCACACCTTTTTTTACGCTGCCATTTTGCGCCTTGTCTAGAGGGCGCGCCCCGGACATCAAGACCTTAGCGGACCTTACAAGCCATGAATAAAAACCTGCGCTTCAGCCACAAAATTTTGCTTGCAGCCTCCCTTATCGTCATCGCCGCCTTTGCGTTGTTTACCCTCTATAACGACTACCTTCAGCGCAATGCGATTCGTGACGATCTCAATAGCTACCTGCATGAAATGGGCGACGTCACCACCGGCAGTATTCAGACCTGGCTCACCGGGCGTATCGCGCTGGTCGAAAACGCCGCACAGAATATCGCCCTCAATCCCGAGCCTTCCGTGGTTGCCAGCCTGCTGGAACAGAAAGCCCTGACCTCATCGTTCATGGCCACCTACGTCGGCGACAGCCAGGGCAAGTTCACGATCCGCCCCGACACCAAGATGCCCGACGGTTTCGACCCGCGTGTGCGCCCCTGGTACAAGGACGCCCAGAACAGCAACGGCTCGACCCTGACCGAGCCCTATATCGACGCGGCCACGGGGAGTTTGATTATTTCCATCGCCACCCCGAGTGCCAAGGCCGGCCAGAGCATCGGCGTGGTGGGCGGTGATCTGAGCCTGCAAACCCTGGTGGACAACATTGGCGCGCTGGACCTGGGCGGCATGGGTTACGCGTTCCTGGTCAGCGCCGACGGCAAAGTGCTGGTGCACCCGGACAAGGCTCTGGTCATGAAGACCCTGGCTGACGTGTACCCCAACGACACGCCGAAGATCAGCGCTGATTTCAGCGAAGTGCAGGCCAATGGCAAGACCAATATCGTTACGTTTACCCCGATCAAGGGCCTGCCCTCGGTAAACTGGTACCTGGGCATTTCGGTGGATAAAGCCAAATCGTTCGCCATGCTCACCCAGTTCCGCACGTCGGCAGTCATCGCCACCCTCATCGCCGTGGTGATCATCATTGCGTTGCTGGGCATGCTGATCCGCGTGTTGTTGCAACCGCTGCACGTGATGACCCGCGCCATGCAGGACATTGCCGACGGCGAAGGCGACCTGACCCGGCGCCTGACCATCCAGAACAACGACGAGTTCGGCACCCTGGGCACCGCATTCAACCGTTTCGTGGAGCGCATCCACACCTCGATCCGCGAAGTGTCATCGGCCACCGAGCAGGTCAATGAAGTGGCACTGCGGGTGGTCAGCGCGTCCAACTCGTCGATGGTCAATTCGGATGAACAGGCCAACCGCACCAACAGCGTTGCCGCTGCGATCAATCAACTGGGCGCCGCCGCCCAGGAAATCGCGCGCAACGCGGCGCAGGCCTCCAGCCAGGCCAGTGATGCGCGGCATTTGGCCGAAGACGGTCAGCAGGTGGTAGAGCGCAATATCAAGGCCATGACCCAGCTGTCGAGCATGATCAGCGCCTCCAGCAGCAATATCGAGGCGCTGAACAGCAAGACGGTGAACATTGGCCAGATCCTTGAAGTGATCACCAGTATTTCCCAGCAAACCAACTTGCTCGCACTCAACGCCGCCATCGAAGCCGCGCGTGCCGGAGAAGCCGGTCGCGGCTTCGCGGTGGTCGCCGATGAAGTGCGCAACCTGGCGCACCGCACCCAGGAATCGGCGCAACAGGTGCAGAAGATGATCGAGGAACTGCAAGTCGGCGCCCGCGACTCGGTGAGCACCATGAGTGAAAGTCAGCGCCACAGCCAGGACAGCGTGGAAATCGCCAACCTGGCCGGCGAGCGCTTGAACAGCGTGACCCAGCGCATTGGCGAGATCGACGGGATGAACCAGTCCGTGGCCACCGCCACCGAAGAGCAGACCTCGGTCGTGGAGTCGATCAATATGGACATTACTGAAATCAACACCCTCAACCAGGAAGGCGTGGAAAACCTGCAATCGACGCTGCGCGCCTGCACGGACCTGGAGCAACAGGCGTCGCGCCTGAAGCAATTGGTGGGCAGCTTCCGCATCTGATACACAGAGGAGCTTGGCGGTACTCGGTAAAAAGTGACTATCTTACTGATGCTCCACAATCCAAATGTGGGAGGGGGCTTGCCCCCGATGGCGGCCTCTGGGCCGGCCAGGATGTTGGATTGGACCGAGTACATATCCGTTTCTGCGGTCACGGCTGCTAATGGTTCCGCTTTTACAGCGGCTCACTTTTGA
>NZ_CVTO01000099.1:87753-103996 GCF_900004715.1 Pseudomonas sp. 24 E 13 | reverse complement strand
AGGAGCGAGCTTGCTCGCGAAAAACTCACAGGCGCCGCGTTCATTCAGGAAGCACGCGTTATCGTTGACGTTTTTCGCGAGCAAGAGCTAGGCGCCCCCCTCGCTCCTACAGACGGCGGTGTTCGCTTAACTGACTGGTATCAGGGCAAGCACCCTCCCCCATCATTTCAAGCTCGAACACGCAGCACGACCCCAATCCCGATCGAACATCTATCCTTACCTCAGGTCCACGTTAAGGAGAGCAATGGATCGGAGGGATGTTCATCGTGCATATCGCTGACATAACCATGTTCTACGCCCCGGCCAGCGGTGGCGTACGCACTTATCTGGACGCCAAGCACCGGCGCCTGGCGCTCAAGCCCGGCATTCGCCACAGTCTGTTGGTGCCGGGCGCCCACTTGAGCGAGCGCGATGGTATTTTCCAGGTGCCGGCGCCGCCGCTGCCCTTCGGCAAAGGCTACCGCTTCCCCCTGCGCCTGGCGCCATGGCGAAATGTCCTGCACGATTTGCAGCCTGATCTGATCGAAGTCGGCGATCCTTACCTGACCGCCTGGGCCGCCCTGGACGCCCGGCGCCAGCTGGATGTGCCCGTCATCGGTTTTTACCACTCCGATCTCCCCCTGCTGGTGCGTAACCGCATGGGCGCCTGGTTTACCCCCAACGTCGAAGCTTATGTCAGCAAGCTCTATGGGAATTTTGACCGCGTACTGGCTCCCAGCCAGGTAATGGCCGACAAACTCATTGGACTTGGGGTAAAAAACGTCTTCGTGCAACCCTTGGGCGTCGACCTGCAAACCTTCACGCCACAGGTACGCGACCCCGGCCTGCGCGCCGAACTGGGGATCGATGAAGACACCAGGCTGCTGATTTTCGCCGGGCGTGGCTCCAAGGAAAAGAACCTGCCGGTGCTGCTCAACTGCATGAAGCGCCTGGGCGAGGGTTATCACTTATTGCTGGTGGGTTCCGGCATGCCGGCCAATGTGCCGGACAATGTCACCGTAGTCGATGGCTTCCGCCCGGCCGATCACGTGGCCCGCTTGATGGCCAGCGCCGATGCGTTATTGCATGGCGGTGACCAGGAAACCTTCGGCCTGGTCATTCTGGAAGCCATGGCCTGCGGCATTCCGGTGGTCGCCGTGGCGGCGGGAGCCTTTACCGAGATTGTCGACGAGCGCTGCGGCCTGCTCTGCGCGCCCAACAACCCCAAGGCGATGGCCGATACGGTACGCGAACTGTTTGGCGCCGACAGCCGCCGTCTCGGGGAACAGGCGCGGCGCCATGTCGAACAGCATTACGCGTGGGATGCGGTGGTGGACAGCCTGCTGGGGCATTACCATGCCGTGCTCGGCACACAAAAGCCGATGCTCGCCCATGGTTGAACGTTCAGTCATGCTGGTGCTGCACGACGTGGCGCCGAGCACCTGGGCCGATTACCGGCCCTTTGTCGAAGCCGTCGACGCCATCGGCAATGTCCCTGTCACCTGGCTGGTGGTCCCGGACTTTCATCATCACAACGCCCTGGCCACCCATGCAGACTTCCGGCGCCTGCTCGACAACCGGGTAGCCAAGGGCGATGAACTCACCTTGCACGGGTATTACCACTGCGACGACCAACCCCGGCCGCGTACACCCCGGGAATGGTTCATGCGGCGCATCTATACCCATGAGGGCGAGTTCTACCAGTTATCGCAAGCCGAAGCCTTGCAGCGCCTGACCGACGGCATCGAGGTATTCCAGCGCAATGACTGGCCCCTGCAAGGGTTTGTCGCACCCGCCTGGTTGATGAGCCAGGGTACCCGGTTGGCGTTGCGCCAGTTACCGCTGAGCTACACCAGCGACCCGCAGCACCTGTATCGCCTGCCCGACTTCACGCCCATCCACGCCCCGGGCCTGGTGTGGAGCGCGCGCAGTGCATGGCGCCGAGGCTTGTCCAAGGTCTTGAGCGATCGACGCGAGCAGCGCTGGCAGACCGCACCGGTGATCCGGTTAGGGTTGCACCCCGTCGATATGCGTCACGAATTTTCCCGTCAGTATTGGCTGCACACCCTGGAGCGCCTGCTTGAGGATGGACGCACGCCACAGACCAAGTCCGCGTGGCTGTCGACGCTGCCATGCGCCGGCTGATCTGGCTGGGCCTGGCGCTGCTGGTCGCGCTGGTGATCCCGGTGTGGCTGGGTGGCGGCGAAACCGTTGCGCGCCTGCGCCAGTTTCCCCTGCTCCAATTACTGGGAATGTTTGCCATGATCATCGGCTGCTGGCTGATCAACAGCCTGCGCCTGCGCTTATTGCTGGGCGCACAGCGCGCTCGGTTGGGATGGCGCAAAAGCCTGGGCGTGGTGATATCGACCGAATTCGCCATGTGCGCGACCCCAGGCGGCAGCGGCGGGCCCCTCACGCTGATGGGCCTGCTGGCACGCAGCGGCATACGTCCGGCCCATGGCAGCGCGGTGTTCGCCATGGACCAGTTGAGTGACTTGCTGTTCTTTTTCTGCGCACTGGTGGGCATCGTGCTGTATGCGCTGTTCCATAGCCTCAGCCCACGCCTGGAAGAGCTGTTGGGGCTCAGTGCCGTGTCGATGGTCGGTGGCGTCGTCGGCTGCGTGTTGGTGGTGCGCTTTCATCGCCGCCTGATTCGCCTGGCCGGACGTGCACTCAAGGCCATGAAAGTGCGCGCCGGCACCCGCCGGCGGTGGGCCCGTCGGTTGCTGCGCTTCCTTGCGGCCTTCACCCAAACGCTGAAATTGCCCTGGAGCACCCTGCTCGGGGTGTTCGCGCTGACCAGCCTGCATTGGTTATTACGCTACAGCGTGTTGTACCTGGCGCTGCGCGGCCTGGGTGGGCAGGTGCAGTGGGCCTGGAGCTTCCTGATCCAGATGCTGTCATTGACCGCAGGGCAATTGAGCCTGCTGCCAGGCGGGGCCGGGGCGGCGGAGTTGACGTCGGCGGCATTGCTCGCGCCGATGGTGGGCAACTCAACGGCGGCGGCGGCCATTCTGATCTGGCGGGCAGTCACCTACTACTTCTATCTGTTCGCCGGTGCGCCTGTGTTTCTGTTGATGGTGGGCAAGCCGCTGCTCAAGCGTCTTTTCCGGGGGCAGCGGGCGGCTTTTCATCCTCCTGCAACTGCTCCCACAACTGGGCGGCGCCGGGAAAGTCAGTACCATCCTCAGCACCCAGCGCATCCGGGTCGTAGCGACTCAGACAGCCCTCGCCCAGGGTAGCGGGTGGCCTGGAAGTCGCCTTGTCGAGTGGGTCGGTCATGGTCGCCTCCTGAAAATAAAAAGGGCCCGGAGAGTTTTACTCCCGGACCCCTGCTTGTTCAACCAGACGCGTCGGTCAGAACACCACGGTCTTGTTGCCGTGCACCAATACGCGATCTTCCAGGTGATAACGCAAGCCACGGGCCAGCACCATCTTTTCGACGTCGCGACCGAAACGCACCATGTCTTCGATGCTGTCGCTGTGGCTGACGCGCACCACGTCCTGCTCGATGATCGGACCGGCGTCCAGTTCTTCGGTGACATAGTGACAGGTTGCGCCGATCAGCTTCACGCCGCGCAGGGACGCCTGGTGATAAGGCTTGGCACCCACGAACGACGGCAGGAAGCTGTGGTGAATGTTGATCACCTTGCCCGCGTATTCGCGGCACAGTTCCGGCGGCAGGATCTGCATGTAGCGCGCCAGCACCACCACGTCGGCATCGTGCTGCTTGACCAGGCGCGACACTTCGGCGAACGCCGGCTCCTTGTCCTGCGGGTTGACCGGCACGTGGTAATACGGGATGCCATGCCATTCGACCATGCTGCGCAGGTCGTCATGGTTGGAGATCACACACGCGATCTCGCAATCGAGCTCATCGCTGTGCCAGCGGTGCAGCAGGTCCGCCAGGCAGTGGGATTCACGGCTGGCCATCAGCACGACGCGTTTCTTCTGCTCTGTGTCGGTGATGTGCCAGGTCATCGAAAACTCTTCGGCGATCGGCGCAAACGCCTCACGGAAGGCTTGCAGACCAAAAGGCAAGGTATCGGCACGGATTTCGTGACGCATGAAAAACCAACCGCTGAGATCATCCGAGTGATGGCTCGCCTCGGTGATCCAACCGTTATGAGAAGCCAGAAAGTTACTGACCTTGGCAACGATGCCAACCCGGTCCGGGCAAGCAATCACCAGCCGAAAAGTGCGCATTAGGGGGAAACTCCAGAACTTCGCAAAGGCCGCCATTCTAGCGATTGCGCAGAAAAACTGCAGTACTCCTTGTGCCTTATTCTGATCCCTGGCGCTGGCAACACCCCTTAACAGCGTAAGGTTTTACCAGCGTTATATGGCGTTACACAGGCAAGCTCGGCAATTAGCAGAATTAAGCTGATTGTTTTTAGCCGCGTACCCGATAATTAACTCGACTTCACACCGCGGCGAAAAACTTCAATCTAATTCACGTAAATAGCTGCTTAAATGTTTACTTGATGAAATTGCCTGACTATTATTAGGCCACTCACCCTGTCAATCAGCGTTCTACATAAGGTAGTCCACATGTCTCTGATCAACGAATACCGCGCCACCGAAGAAGCTATCAAAGAGCTGCAAGCCCGTTTGAAGAATCTGTCGCAAGACGACAAGCTGAAAACCGAGCTGGAATTCGAAGGCAAACTGCGCACCCTGATGGGCGAATACTCCAAATCCCTGCGTGACATCATCGCGCTGCTGGATCCGGAATCGAAAGTTAAAGCACCGCGTGGCGCTGTGAAAACTACCGGCACCAAACGTGCTCGCAAAGTCAAGCAGTACAAAAACCCGCACAACGGTGAAGTGATTGAAACCAAAGGCGGCAATCACAAGACGCTGAAAGAGTGGAAAGCCAAGTGGGGCGGTGACGTGGTAGAAGGTTGGGCTACCCTGCTGGGCTAAGCCTGGTCGGATCTGCACCCGATACGCGACACATTGAAAACGCCAGCTCGCTGGCGTTTTTTATTGTCTGAATGTTTTGCAGTTGCTCGGCTACAGATTCAGGCGGGCCGCTAAAGAGTCAGCATAGTCTTGCCATTCATCCAGTACCTGGCACTGAAACGCTGTCGCACTGTTTTTCAATTCCTGATGGGCCAGCTTAAATGCCGCCAGGGTATTGGGTGCACCCCATACCGGGTCTGACAACCGTTGCTGACAGAAAAGTCTCCAGCGCTCTTGCTCCTCATTGTTCAAGGTTTCAGGAAAGTTACGCGCGCGATAGCGGAATAATAATTCAGGCAATCGATGATCATCGAACGGCCATTGCTGGCGTCCCAGTTGTACCGGCTCTGCCATGCGAACTTGTTCACATAGGCGCCGGTCACGGTCGCCGATAAAACCCTCATAGAGCTGCTGCTCCGGATCGGCATTCGGCGCATATTCCTCCTCGGCGTAAACGCTCGCCAACTTGTCACGCCAAACTTCCTGTGCGTCAGTTAGTCGCAGCGCCCGTGCCTGGTAAACCTCCATATCCAATTGCAGCCGCTCGCGATCTTGCGCGCGCAGCACTTTCAAGGGCGCGACGACCGGACAGCGGTTGATGTGCAGCAACTTGAGCGGCACCGGCAGATCGCCCGCCGACAGCTCATCGCGCCGCGTATAGAGGCGCTCGCGCAACGTTTGGGCATCCAGTTCGAGCAGGGCCTGCGGGTCGAGCCCCAAGTCACACACAATCAATGCATTGCGATTGCGCGGATGCCAGGCCAACGGCAAGACCACCCCCAGATAATGTCGCTCGGCGCTGAAGCGTCCGGAAATATGCACCAGCGGCTGCAACAGGCGCACCTGGTCCATCACCCGTTGCTTGCTCCGCAACTGGAAAAGCCACTCATACAGCTTGGGTTGTTTTTCACGCACCAATCGCGCCAGGGCGATGGTCGCGCGCACGTCAGACAACGCATCGTGGGCCTGGCCGTGGTCGATGCCGTTGGCTTGCGTCAGGCGTTCGAGCTTGAGCGTCACGCGCCCGTCCTGCTCGGGCCACACAATCCCCTCCGGGCGCAGGGCATAGGCGGTACGCATCACATCGATCAAGTCCCAGCGGCTGTTACCGCCCTGCCACTCGCGTGCGTAAGGGTCGAAAAAGTTGCGATAGAGACTGTAGCGCGTCATTTCATCGTCAAAGCGCAGGGTGTTATAACCCGCGCCGCAGGTGCCGGGGGCCGCGAGTTCGGCGTGCACCCGGGTCATGAAGTCCGCTTCGGCAAGGCCTTTGTGCGCCAGGACCTGCGGCGTGATACCGGTGATCGCACACGCTGCCGGATGGGGCAGGATATCGTCGCTGGGCCGGCAATACAGATTGATCGGCGGGCCGACTTCGTTGAGCTCGAGGTCGGTACGAATGCCGGCTACCTGCAGCGGGCGATCGCTGCGCGGATTGATTCCGGTGGTTTCATAGTCGTACCAGAAAATGGAGGTCACGGGCTGTTCCTGTGCTGAAGACCGGCAAAGTCTAGGCGCTGCAAGGGGCCAGGGGCCAGCGATACCTTACTGGACAAACATCCAGTAAAATCTTGAAGGGTTGCTTCCCGCCTCGACACTGCTAGCATCCGTGTCTCTCAGTCGCTTCGCACTGCCAAGGATCGCAATGCCAACAGCTCCTCTGGATACCTGCTACCAGATCGAGACCCCCGAGGGTATCGACCTGCCCTTGCGCCCTGCCGGCCTTGCGCCAAGGGCATTGGCCTACGCCTTCGATCTGCTCGCGCGTGGCGTGATCATGGGCATCCTGCTGGTGCCCCTGGCGCTGCTTGGCAACCTCGGCCTCGGCCTGGGCGCGCTGCTGCTGTTCCTGGTCAGTTGGTGGTACATGGTGCTGTTCGAAGTGCTCAACCAGGGCTGCTCGCCCGGCAAGCAAGTCATGGGCCTGCGGGTGGTACAGGATGACGGCACCGCCATCGGTTGGTCGGCATCACTGATCCGCAACCTGCTGCGGTTTGTCGACATGCTGCCCTTCGGCTACTTCTTCGGCGCCATCAGTTGCCTGCAACATCCGCACTTCAAGCGGCTCGGCGACCTGGCGGCGGGCACGCTGGTGGTCTACCGCGAACAGTCGCTGGCCCGTCCGCCCCTACCTCAAGCAGCCGCCCTGCGCCTGCCCTTCGCGCTGGAGCTGAGTGAACAGCGCGCAATCCTCGGTTTCGCCGAACGCCAGGCCGACCTGTCTGCCGAGCGGGTGCATGAACTGGCTGCAATCCTCGCGGCGCCCTTGCAGGTGTCCCCGGCCCGCGCCGTGGAGCAACTTAACGGTGTGGCCCGTGGTTTGTTGGGGCCGACATGAAGCAGAGCCTTTTTGAAAGCCGGCACCAGCAGCAATGGCAGACTTTCGCCGAACAACTGAAACAGTTGGAGCGAGGCAAAGCCTGCGAGGTGACCGACTTTCCTTATCACTATCGACGCCTGTGCCAACACCTGGCCCTGGCCCAGGAGCGCGGCTACAGCAGTTACCTGGTGGACCGTCTGCAACAACTGGCGCTGCGCGGCCACCAGCAACTGTATCGCCATCGCAGCCAAACGACGGCGAACGTGGTGGCCTTCATCCTCGCCGACTTCCCGCGCCTGGTACGCGAACAATGGTGCTTTGTGCTGATCGCCAGCCTGCTGTTCTTTGGCAGCCTGCTGGGCATAGCCCTGTTGGTCTACCTGTTTCCCGACCTGATCTACAGCATCGTCAGCCCGCAACAGGTGGCCGAGATGCAAAGCATGTACGACCCCGCCGCCAGTCGCCTGGGCCGCGCGGCCGAACGCGCCTCCAGCGAAGACTGGATGATGTTTGGCTACTACGTGATGCACAACATCGGCATCGCCTTCCAGACCTTTGCCGCCGGTTTGCTGTTCGGCCTGGGCAGCGTGTTCTTCCTGGTCTTCAACGGCTTGACCATCGGGGCGGTGTCCGGGTACCTGAGTGAAATCGGCTACGGCCAGACCTTCTGGTCATTCGTGATCGGCCATGGTGCCTTCGAACTCAGCGCCATCGCACTGGCCGGTGCGGCGGGCCTGCAACTGGGCTGGTCACTGATCGCGCCAGGGCCGTTGGCACGTAGCGAATCCCTGCGCCTGGCGGCCCGCAAAAGCGTGCAGATGCTCTGCGCAGTCATGGTGTTCCTGCTGATCGCAGCGTTCATCGAAGCCTACTGGTCATCCACCACAAGCATTGCGCCCTGGATCAAATACCTGGTGGGCAGCGCACTATGGCTGCTGGTGGCCGCCTACCTGATCTTCGCCGGCCGGACTCGCCATGCGCCTGACTGACGCCAGCGTGGTCATCCGCCCGCGTACCTCCTGGGAAGCCATGGACCTCGGCGTACTGCTGGCCCGTGAACATCGTGCAGTGCTGATGGGCAGTTGGGCCCTGGTCAGCCTGCCTGTGTTCCTGCTACTCACCGCGCTGCTGTGGCAGTACCCGTCTTACGCCCTATTCCTGTTCTGGTGGCTCAAGCCCGCCTTCGAACGCTTGCCGTTGTACATTCTTTCCAAGGCCCTGTTTGGTGAAACCCCGAGCCTGAAACAGGCCGCTCGCCAGTGGCCACGCCTGCTCAGGGGGCAACTGTTCGCCAGCCTGACCTGGCGCCGGCTGAGCCTGAGCCGCAGCTTCATGCTGCCGGTGAGCCAGCTTGAAGGCCTGGATGGGCCGGTGCGTCAACAGCGCCTGGGCATACTGCAACAGCGTAATGCAGGCGCCGCGCGCTGGCTGACAATCATCGGGGTGCATATGGAGATCGGCCTATGGTTTGGGTGCATGGCGCTGTTCTATCTATTTATCCCCGAGCAGGTTGAACTGCAGTGGGACTGGCAGCGGCTGGTACTGGCGACAGGCCCGCAGGGGCTATGGCTGGAACACCTGAGCAACGCGTTCTATGCGCTGGTCCTGGTGTTCTGGGAGCCCATCTACGTCGCCTGCGGTTTCAGCCTGTACCTCAACCGTCGCACCGTTCTGGAAGCCTGGGACCTGGAACTGGTGTTTCGCCGGTTGCGCCAACGCCTGAGCGGTGTCGCGCCGCTGTTGCTGCTGGTCGTCGGGCTCACGCTGGTGCAACTGAGCCCATCGGCGCTGGCCGATCAGACAGCTGAGCCCAAGCCCCTCGGCACCCAGGCGGCCAGCCAATCGATCAAGGCGCTGTTGGAAAAACCGCCGTTCAAGAATCCGCAAACCGTCACCCGTTATCGTTTTGGCGAGGAAAAACCCGCCACGCCCCGCAAAGCCCATGGGGACGGTAAATTACCTGCCTGGCTCCAGCAATTGCTCGACAACCTCAACAGCAACACCTTCAGGCACGTGGCCCAAGGCTTGGAGATACTGCTATGGAGCGTGGTGATTGGCGGGCTGGCCCTGGTGGTGTGGCGCTACCGTGAATGGCTGCGCACATTTGTCAGCCGCAGGCGGCGACCTCAACCCAACACCGCAAGACCTGCGCCCGCCCAATTGTTCGGCCTGGAACTGGGGGTCGAGACATTGCCCGACGATATCGCCAGCGCCGCCGAACAGCTTTGGCCCACCCGCCCGCGGGAAGCCCTCGGCCTGCTGTATCGCGGCCTGCTCAGCCGGCTGCTGCATGAGTTCGACCTGCCACTCAAAAGTGCCGATACCGAGGGCCAGGTACTGGAGCGCGTTCATCAGTTGCAGCAACCGCAGTTGCTGGCATTCAGCCGCGAATTGACCGCTCACTGGCAAAACCTTGCCTATGGCCATCGACTGCCTCCCGGCACCGCCCAGCAAAAACTGTGCAGCGATTGGCGCGCACTCTTCAGTAGCGGAGCCAGCCAATGAAACGGCCATTACTGTGGATTGCCGCACTGCTGGCCTGCCTGTTGGGAGCGGGCGGCCTGTATGCCTGGCACAAGGCAATTCCCTATGAGGAGGTTGTGGATCGTGGCCCATCGCCGGACGCACTGGCCAACCCCTACCTCGCGGCGGAGGATTTCCTGCGCCAGCAAGGCCTGGCGGTAACACATGCCAACGGGCTCGAGCGGCTTGCCGATCTGCCCGCCCCAGGTCATAGCCTGCTGTTGCTGGGGGAGCGTGGCAACATGACCCCAGGCCAGGTCGAACAACTGCTGGCGTGGGCAAAAGCCGGGGGGCACCTGTTACTGGTGGCCGAGGCGTTATGGGATGAAGAGACCGGTAAAAGCGGCGACCTGCTGCTCGATCGTCTCAATCTTCACCAAACCCTTAGCGACGACTTCGACGAGCCGGCGGTGCCGCGCAAAAAGATCGCGCCGGACCTCACTAAACTGTATGTCGACAATGAAACCGCACCGGCGTATTTCAGTTTTGACACCGACTTCAACCTTACCGACCCCGGGCACCTGGCGCAGTTTTCAGCCAACAGCGCCAAGTCCAGCCATCTGATGCAACTTGACCTCGGGTCAGGCCGCGTCACGGTGCTCACCGACAGCGACCTGTGGAAAACCCCGAGCATCGGCAAGCACGACAATGCCTGGCTGCTGTGGTACCTGAACCAGGGCACCGACGTCACCCTGCTGTTCAACAGCGGCGCGGACAACCTGCTGACCCTGCTGGTTCGTTACTTCCCCCAGGCCCTCGTCGCGCTGGTCGCACTGCTTGCCCTGGCACTCTGGCACGCCGGCATGCGCCAGGGCCCGATCCAGGCACCCGCGCCCAAGGCGCGTCGACAGCTACAGGAGCATTTGCGCGCCAGCGCCGACTTCCTGCTACGCCGCAGCGGCCAGGGCGCCTTGCTGCAAGCCTTGCAGCAGGATTTACTGCGCACCGCCCGCCGCCGTCACCCCGGCTTTGAACACCTCGACATGGCAGAACAATGTCAGGTGCTGGAACACCTGACGCAACAACCCTCCCCTATCATCCGCCAGGCACTCGGCGCACCTGCGCTGAAACGGCTCTCCAGCGCCGATTTCAGCCAACGGGTGGCGTGCCTGCAAACCCTCAGGAATGCCCTATGAGCGACTCTCCAACGGCTACAACCCTGACCGCAGAACAGACTGTCCAAAACGCCACGCAACAGGCCCAGGCCCTGCGCATTGAATTACGCAAGGCAGTGATTGGCCAGGACGCGGTGATCGATGACGTGCTTACCGCGTTGATTGCAGGTGGCCATGTGCTGCTGGAGGGTGTACCCGGCCTTGGCAAAACGTTGCTGGTGCGTGCGCTGGCCCGTTGTTTCGGCGGCGATTTCGCGCGCATCCAGTTCACGCCGGACCTGATGCCCAGCGATG
Organism: Pseudomonas sp. 24 E 13; assembly: GCF_900004715.1. NCBI lineage: Bacteria > Pseudomonadati > Pseudomonadota > Gammaproteobacteria > Pseudomonadales > Pseudomonadaceae > Pseudomonas > Pseudomonas sp. 24 E 13. Next base: position 92,800 of record NZ_CVTO01000099.1, on the reverse strand, counting down.
TCACCGGCCACGCGGTGTACGACCTGCAGACCGAACAGTTCAAGCTGCGCAAGGGGCCGTTGTTCACCCACTTGTTACTGGCCGACGAAATCAACCGCGCTCCGGCCAAGACCCAGGCGGCATTGCTCGAAGCCATGCAGGAGCGCCAAGTCACCCTGGAGGGCGAGGCATTGCCCATCGGCGCGCCGTTCATGGTGCTTGCCACCCAGAACCCGATCGAGCAGGAAGGCACCTATCCGTTACCTGAAGCCGAGTTGGACCGCTTCATGCTCAAGGTGCGCATGGACTATCCCGACGCGCAGCAGGAAGTGGACATGGTGCGCGAAGTGACCCGCTCGTCCAGGGCCGACATGCTCGATGTACAACCGTTGCGTACCGTGCTGCAGGCCGAAGACGTGGTACAGATGCAGCAGATCGCCAGCGGCATGCCTCTGGATGAACAGGTGCTCGACTATGCCGTACGCCTGGCGCGGGCCACGCGCAGTTGGCCGGGCTTGACCATCGGCGCAGGCCCACGGGCCTCTATCGCCCTGATTCGCGGCGCCCGTGCCCGTGCGCTGTTGCGCGGCGGCGACTTCGTGACCCCGGATGACGTCAAGGGATGCGCCCTGGCGGTGCTGCGTCACCGCGTACGGCTCGCGCCCGAACTGGACATCGATGGCCTGGAGGTGGACCAGGTGATCAAGCAGTTGCTCGACCAGATTGCGGCCCCCAGGCAGTAACGCCGGCATGAAACCGACCCGTCTGTTCCTGACCTGGCTGGGTGTCCTGTTGGCCCTCAGTATCCTGCTGGGCGCGTCGATGGCCTTGCAGGTCAAGGTGCCCGAGACCTTGCACGCAATCGCCTGGGGCCTGCTCCTGGCCCTGTTGGTGCTGGCGATGCTCGATGCCATACGGTTACGCCGCCGCCCTTCGGTACGTGTGCGCAGGACACTGCCCGGCAGCCTGGCATTGGGGCGCTGGGGAGAAGTGCGCCTGTCACTGGAACACGACTATCCACAGCCGCTGACCGTGCAGGTATTCGATCACGTGCCCGACGGGCTGGTTGTGGATAACCTGCCGCAATCCATTTTGCTGCGCCCGGGCGAGCGTGGTGAGTTGGGCTATCGTGTGCGCCCCGTACGACGTGGACATTTCAGCTTCAGCCGCTGCGAAATCCATCTGCCCAGCCCCCTGGGGTTGTGGTCGGCGCGGCGCTGGCTCGACGTCACGGACGCCACTCGCGTGTACCCGGACTTCGCACGCTTATCGGGTGCGCAGTTGCAGGGGGTGGATAACTGGCTGAGCCAACTGGGTGTGCGCCAGCATCAGCGGCGTGGACCGGGCCTGGAGTTTCATCAATTACGCGAGTTTCGCGACGGTGACAGCCTGCGTCAGATCGACTGGAAAGCCACGGCACGACAACGCACGCCGATTGCCCGGGAATATGAGGATGAACGTGACCAACAGATTGTGTTCATGCTCGATTGCGGCCGGCGCATGCGCAGCCAGGACGACGAGTTGTCCCACTTCGACCACGCTCTGGATGCCTGTCTGTTACTGAGTTACGTCGCCTTGCGCCAAGGCGATGCAGTCGGGCTGTGTACCTTTGCCAGCGACCAGCCGCGTTACCTGGCGCCGGTCAAGGGCAGCGGTCAGTTGAACGTCTTGCTCAATGCCGTCTATGACTTGCACAGCACACGCAAGACAGCCGACTACGAGGCCGCCGCCAGCCAATTGCTGGCTCGGCAAACACGGCGCGCATTAGTGATCGTGGTCACCAACCTGCGTGATGAAGACGATGAAGCACTGGTGAGTGCGATCAAGCGCATTGGTCGGCACCATCGGGTGCTGATCGCGAGTTTGCGAGAGGAAGTGCTCGATCAACTGCGCCAGGCCCCGGTACAAACCCTGCCCGAAGCATTGGCCTACAGCGGCGCAATTGACTACCTCAACATGCGTAACCAGTTGCATGACCGCCTGGGTGCCCATGGGCTGACCGTGCTGGATAGCTTGCCGTCAACATTGGGCGCCGCGCTGGTGACGCGTTACCTGCGCTGGAAAAAAGCCGGCGTGTTCTGAACGCACGCGCACGGCCACGGTGGACACGGCCCCCGTAGCCGACTGCACCCGCCGTTCAGGCGGATGCCTGCAGCGGATCGAAACTGAAGTAATGCAACAAGGCGCTGATCAGCTGTGCGTATTCTTCGCATGCCTGAAGCACGCGGAACCCCGAATCGTAATGTTGCGGGTTGACGTCTTCCCGGCTCCACAGACAAGTCGCGGTAAGATCAACAGCCTGGAATTCGCCGTGCAGCCCGGGAATTTTCAAGCGCAGCTCGAAGTCTGCACCGATCATCATCGGTAACTGGCTGATCAGCATCAGCCCGCCCTCGGAAACGTCGCCCAGAAAACCGATTGGCTTGTCCGTAAGCCGATTGAACACCTGCAAGAAATAAGGCAGCTGATGCCGTTCGATCCGTCGTTCGATAAACATGGTGAGGTTGCCATCCCATAAAGCCAGTGATTCGAAACGAGCCCATCGCTCTCCCTGATATCGGTGTGAAAAGCGCGCGTTGTCACGCGACCGCTGCCGAATCCGGGCGTTGCACTGTTTTGAATAGAAAGTTGTACAAACTGATATTCAAAGAATAGCCCAAGACTGGCACCAGGCCAGTTCTCAAGCGACAAATAGCACTACAGCGAGGTCGGCCGTGGTTGCGCCACACTTGCGCCGGAGTCATGCCCCAACTGGCGCAAGGTATCGAGCCGGGCACGGGCGCGATAAGCGTACTCGCTGGACGGGTATTGGCTGATGATGAATTGATAGGTTTGCGCGGCATCGACGAACAGCTTCTGCCGCTCCAGGCACTGCCCGCGCAGCATCGAAACCTCGGGTTGCACATAACGACGGGTGCGGCTCTCGCGGTCGACCTGGGACAACTCCAGCGTGACCCGCGCGCAATCGCCCACCCCATAGGCACGGTAAGCGTTGTTCAAATGGTGGTCCATTGACCAGCGGGTGCAGCCGACAACACTGACGGCCAGGGCAGCAACGAGCAAAATTCGCATGGGGGTTCTCCTGTCTTGTGCAGTGTATCGACCCCGCGCCGAAAATCTTCAAGACTGTTCGTCTTTTCAACCTCAGCAAAAACAAGCCGTTCGTCAATAAGTAGTGCAAACGAACAATGACTACAACGAAAGAGCATAGTAGCCTTCCCCAGCGCTTGAACTCAGGAGTCTGTGCATGTCCGTCCGTCGTACCAAAATCGTCGCCACCCTTGGCCCGGCCAGCAACTCGCCGGAAGTCCTCGAACAGCTGATTCTGGCTGGTTTGGACGTTGCCCGTCTGAACTTCTCCCACGGCACCCCGGACGAGCACAAGGCTCGCGCCAAGCTGGTGCGTGACCTGGCCGCCAAACACGGTCGTTTCGTGGCGCTGCTGGGTGACCTGCAAGGCCCGAAGATCCGTATCGCCAAATTCGCCAACAAGCGGATCGAGCTGAAGATCGGTGACAAATTCACCTTCTCTACCAGCCATCCGCTGACTGAAGGCACCCAGGACATCGTCGGCATCGACTACCCGGACCTGGTCAAGGACTGCGGCGTCGGCGACGAACTGCTGCTCGATGACGGCCGCGTGGTCATGCGCGTCGACACCGCGACCCCGACCGAACTGCATTGCACCGTGATCATCGGCGGCCCGCTGTCCGACCACAAAGGCATCAACCGTCGCGGCGGTGGCCTGACCGCACCGGCCCTGACTGAAAAAGACAAGGCCGACATCAAGCTCGCCGCCGAGATGGAAGTGGACTACCTCGCCGTGTCCTTCCCGCGCGACGCCGCCGACATGGAATACGCCCGTAAACTGCGCGACGAAGCCGGTGGCACCGCTTGGCTCGTGGCGAAGATCGAACGCGCCGAAGCCGTGGCCGATGACGAAACCCTCGACGGCCTGATCAAGGCGTCGGACGCCGTGATGGTTGCCCGTGGCGACCTGGGCGTGGAAATCGGCGACGCCGAGCTGATCGGCATCCAGAAGAAAATCATCCTGCACGCGCGCCGCCACAACAAAGCGGTGATCGTTGCGACCCAGATGATGGAGTCGATGATCCAGAACCCGATGCCGACCCGCGCCGAAGTGTCCGACGTGGCCAACGCCGTGCTCGACTACACCGACGCCGTGATGCTCTCGGCTGAAAGCGCCGCCGGCCCGTACCCGTTGGAGGCCGTCCAGGCCATGGCGCGCATCTGCGTCGGCGCTGAAAAGCACCCCACCAGCAAGACCTCCAGCCATCGCATCGGCAAGGTTTTCGAAAGCTGCGACCAGAGCATCGCCCTGGCGGCCATGTACACCGCCAACCACTTCCCGGGCGTCAAGGCAATCATCGCCCTAACCGAAAGTGGCTATACGCCGTTGATCATGTCGCGCATCCGCTCCTCGGTGCCGATCTACGCGTTCACCCCTCACCGCGAAGCCCAGGCCCGCGCGGCGATGTTCCGCGGCGTGTACACCATTCCCTTCGATCCGGCCTCGCTGGCACCCAACGAAGTCAGCCAGAAAGCCATCGACGAACTGGTCAAACGCGGCGTCGTAGAGAAAGGCGACTGGGTCATCCTGACCAAAGGCGACAGCTACCACACCACCGGTGGCACCAATGGCATGAAGATCCTGCACGTGGGCGACCCGCAGTACTGAGTGACACGCAAAAAAAACAAAAGCCCCGCCATGAGAATGGCGGGGCTTTTTGCATTTTAAGGCGCCATCCCGGCGTGGTATCTACACAACTGTCGTTCGCAGCCCCTACGGTAACCACGATGCGAAGCGAGCCGCCCTTGATCTTGATCTTGATCTGCTTTTGATCTTAGGCGCCCCGTCAAGCCACGCTGGCCGGAATTCGCCATGGATTTGGGGGGCAAACCGGCAGGGATGCCGGTTTAGCCGCCCCGCGCCATGGATGGCGCGTGGCGGCGGCCCCCCAAATCCATGGCGGATTACGGGCACACCGAGCCTAAGCGAGGTGCCGAGTGGTGGGGCAAGAGCGTTTTGCTTACTTTTGCGCTTTTC